>CBDTZI010000292.1:0-5043 GCA_965364865.1 uncultured bacterium
CGATTGAAGGCAGCTACCCCGCCTACGGATCCAACCTGGTCAGGGAAATACTGAATTTCGACAACATCTTTGCCATCCACCCTTGCGGTCGCGTATTTTCCGACAAAACGATACTGCTTCCCGTCGGCGTCTTCCACAAAATAATTCTGTGCCACGTTGACGGCTTGACTCAGCGCTTTACCCAGATAGCTTCCACTTCTCAACACTCCTGTATCCAGTTGAAGCAATCGCTGGTGACGGGGAACAGCAAATTTTGCAACCTTGCGATCATTCCCTCCAGACTGCTGATCGACTTCTCCGATCAGATGGCCACTCTGGAGTTTTCCACGAAGAATTTCAGCATTGTTTCTTGTGGTGTAGGATTTCATTTCATACGGCAGACGATCTCCGAAAAAAGATTGTCCCGTCTCAGCGGATAAGCCACGGACATTACCGCCCTGGCCTGCATCCGCTCCGGTATCCCCCGATCGAGATCTACGTGACCCGCGAGAGGATCGACTTGAACTGCCAGATGAAGAATCAGATTGGGTCGCCGTTGTTTCCTGCAAGTTGGATTGGAGCTTGGGAGCTTCTTTTGAAAACTTCACGTTAACCCGGGCACTACGCTTGTACTCAAGAAAGCTCGGAACAAATTCCTTGGATAGGTCAAACACGATTTCAACTTCACTGTTGTTGTCGCTGCGTGGAGCATACAGTTCGTCATAAACAGGCCAATCCTTGCCCCTGATGTTTTTATAACGAATGTGACGGTTCACCGCCTGCGAGGCATCTTCCTGTTGTATCGCCACTGGGAAATGTTGCTCCTTGGGGCCGTCCACACCATCCTGACCCACCAGACGAAACTGCCGTAATGTGAAGTGATGATTATTGTTCTTATCCTGTGCCCCCTGCCTGAGTTCCACTCGAACCATCTGAAAAACATTTCCGCCTTCCGGGGAAATGGGTTCGTACACGTCTGGCTCTTCCGCTTTTTTGTTCCCCGGCATGAGCCGATACATGAATTGAACTTGCCCGGAAGAAACCATGTTCATGGATTTGGGTTTGGCGAATCGGGAAATTTCGTGATGGGTGGTGTTCATCCAGCCGGCGGCTTGGATCGGATCCGGGTGATCCTGAAAGAAATTTCTCTTGTGGCTGAAAATGCCACTGGAAAGCATACTCGCGGCTCCGGCGGCGAAACGATCGGGTTTTAACCATAACTCGCGATGCTCATGGATGGGATCGGGTTCGGATTGACCTGATTTATAGGTCGATATCGTGAATGGTGAAAATCCCAAAATCGATTCGCCAAAAGGAATCATTTGTATGCAGGTAGCCACCACCCCCACCATGACCATGGCAGTGATCGCACTACACAAACCCCCGCCAATTCGATCGACCATCGCGGGCAACAAACAACTTCGTCGGATAACCCTATCAAAAACCAGTCGTAAAATTAACAGTGAAACCCCGAACAACACGCCCAGGGCAACCGCATGGGCGTAGCTTGGATTTAAATAATTGGAAACGAGATTGTCAGCCACCCACTCATACCAGCCGAACGCTGCGGTCGCACAACAAAGCGTTAACACCATCATCAGCAAGGCGCTGAATAACCCCTGCATGGTCACGAAAAACATAATGGCAAACAGCATGACTAAAAAAATTATAGATAACAGCATACATCACTCCCGTGTGACTATTTATCGTTCGTCTTCAGACAACGCAGAACTTCGTTCATACTGGTGGTCCCGTCTATCACTTTCAATAGCCCCTCTTCCTGCAAATAATACATCTTGTTTTTGCGGCATTGCGCTTTGATACGGTTGATGGGAGCGCCATCGGCGATGAGTTTACTGATGACCGGATCGATCACCAACACTTCAAACACACCCACCCGGCCCTTGTAACCTGTATTCTGGCAACCCATACAGATCACCTCTTTCCCGCGTTTCGTAACCGGAGCCTGCGTCGGCGGTCGATAAAAATGTTCAATTTTGTCCGCGGGTAGATTCAGTTTTTTCAACGTATCCGGATCGGGCTTAAACGCTTCGCGACATTCCTCGCACAATACACGCACCAATCGTTGATTCACCACACCCAACAATCCCTTGGCGGACAACTCATTATTACCCACCCAGGTCAGGAACTTACCCAACGCATCAAAACTATCATTGGCGTGCAGCCCCAGATAGATTTTTCGATTGTCTGCTCCTGCCCGGATCGCAATTCTCGCGGTTTCACGATCATCACAATCCGACACCATCACGATATCCGGCTCACGCCGCAAAACCATTTGCAGGGTACGAGCATAATCCACATCTTTGTTGGGTCCGTCGTAAACCTGTTGCGTGATGTTATCGATGTCCATGAGCGACTTTCGCTCAAGGGCGTGAATGTTATTGATGTAGGCGTCGTGGCTACGCAAGATGGCGTATTGGGTGGTGGTCAAACCATTTTCTGGCGGCGAACTGAAAAGTACGATGCCGTTTTTATTGCTCAGGAATTTTTTGACTCGCTCGACACGCTGTTTCGTGATCCCCAGGTCCTGTAAACGAAGCAACTTCGCTTCCGCCTGGATATGTAAACGTAGGCGTTCTCCCACAGTTGAGCCCGAAGTATTCACCTCGGTTTTGCCCACAGGACTCTCCTGATTCAACAACGAAACTTCGATACTGCCGCTTTGGGGTCGTCGAATTTCTTCAACATTCAACCCGGCAATTTTCTTCATGAATTGGATGATGCGTTCGCCATCTTCCAGGGATACTCCGTCCGGTTTTTCTGTAGCGACTCCGTCGATTTTATAAATCAACCGATACTTATCTTTCGTGATGACCAGGTCCACATCCGTCGCACGACGCCACAGCAAGTCATAAAGAAAATCCTGTACCAGGTCGTAAGCCACTAAACCGCCAGGCTCATCCGGAGGCTCAACGAATTTACCATCGTGATCTTCAAGCTGAACGCGTAGCCCCTTGGTGGATACCCCTTTTTTCCCAGACTTATCCATTCCCACCAGTTGTTTGAAATGTTTGGGTGTAAGAATCCGGTTTGCGGGGATCACTCGGCCATTGCGATGTAAAACGTATCCAAGCATCGGACCGCCGGCGATCGCCAGCCAACCCAACAAACCGACCATAAATAAACCTTCAGACCAGGGTGGAACCAACAACCAGAAGTAGGAAACAAGACCGCCGGAAAGTACGATCATATTCCACTTTTCACGCTGGGTTTTGACCTTGTCTGTGTCTCGATCGATCCACTGAGCTGTAATACCCCACAACAACAGCCCAACCAGAACCACGCCCACTTTGATGAGATTGACATAACCCTCACCGTCTGGGGCAGACGCTAATATAGAGGTTGAATTCATAATCATAAGTTCTTTTATACCTGTTGCAGGTCGGCGGGGCACACAATGACTTTGTTTCGCGATAGCGGAAATTCAGGGTTGCTCAAAGTTGACCGATCCTTTCAAACACCAATAAATCCAAAATACGGGCTGACCCTGGAGCACGATTGTCACACTGAGCGTAACACCCGCGTCCTTATTCACCAGGTGATTTTGGTCCAAGACTATCCATTGTATGCCAGATTAGAGATGCTTCAAGGCAGGGCCAACCATTCGAGGCATATTCCACCCAATCAAACTGAAATTGAGGGGATATTCGCTGTAATATCAGCGATACCCTCAATATCGGAGGATTTACGCGTTGGATCGCCAATATGCAGCATAATTGGAAAATCAAAAGCCACCACACGGACTCGAACCGTGGACCTGCGGTTTACAAAACCGCTGCTCTGCCAACTGAGCTACGGTGGCGTTCCTTGTTTTACGACCTGTGTGGCCGCTTTTGTTCGGGTATTGTAGCGTGTTGTTTCTACCTTGCAAATTTACTGCGCTACCACCGGATATCTCCGGTTGCTTGTGAGTATCGACGTCATGACAAGATTTAGACAAACTTTTGTCAATATCATACGGTACCGGTTGCCTTCATACGCTCGTCGTCAGGTGGTGGCTGTGAGTAATGATGGAGGTCGTCAGTCGCGCGTGACAAATCTCTAAGTGTAAGGTGCGTGTGGGTAGTGCTCGTTAGGCGTGGATCACTATGACGTAGTATTTCCTGAGCGTCCTTCAAAGGTAGTCCGTCGATAGCAAAGAAGTTGCAAACGTACCTCGCAGATAATGAATGCTGATACCGTCAGCGTCTTCACCAACCGTCACCAAGCCAGCGCGTATCACAATGTAATACTCGCACGAAATAATATCTATAAGCACCCGCAACGAATAATTGTATACACAACTGAAATCATTTACGACGATGACGAGTCCTATTTGATTCCATGCGATTCATCTTTCGCACAAAATCAGGAAGTAATGGCAGGTTATGGCGACGGGCAAATTCACGGATATCTTTAAAATCTACCATACCGTCTTGGTTTAGATCTGATCTGATCGCTTGTTCAAACGGTAAACTATTCGCCGATATCCTTATCCGGCCCCGAAACGGTGTAAATGTGCCAGAAAGCGGTTCTGTACTCAAACGCACGATTTCACTCATACGCTGAATACCCCCATCAAACTGAGTCACCGTAAGTGGGCAACTATCCAAAGCATCACCTACAGTAAAGAAATTTACCTGCAATGCAGTGAAATCAGCGGTTCCCTGCAAACCATCCGCCGTCACATCCGCCCCTGTACTCAGGCCAGGATCAATGGGTTGATTCATATCGCCAGCCAAAATTGAAAAATCCGTTATATCCACAAGGTTGTCCTGCACAATGACAACACCTACTTGAAAATCGCCAGCGATTAATCGTGACAATCCTGTCATGTCAACGGTGGCGGCACAAGAAACAAAGCTGAGTGGCGCAAGTCGTCGCAAGGTATGCCCCTCCCGCGCATTGATCCATGTTGCATTCACATCTACGGCATTCATTACAACTGCGTTCACGCCAGTGGCTAATCCTGACGAATCCAGGAGTACGGGTAGCACTCTCGTATCTACACCCCCACTACAAGTCGTCATGTTAAACGTTACAGTACGCGTAATAATGTTGCTG
>CBDTZI010000293.1:0-5043 GCA_965364865.1 uncultured bacterium
ATGTCATTCCGCTGGCGAATGACTAGACGCGATGGGTCATCCAATCTAAATCCGCCGCTCGCATTCCACGCGATGGTGGTATCGAACTCTACGAGGTGCAGATCGAGGAAACCAAAGACGGTCAGCGCAAAGTGGTCCACGCAGCCAAATCCCTACTGGAAATCAAGCGGGAAGATGACCTATCCCAATGCCTGATACAGCTCGTGTCTTATGATACGAAAGTTGTCATCGACCAACAAATTTTTGAGCGTACCAAAACAACACTCGGGCCGATCGAACTACCCGCCGATTTGATCGAGCCCGTCATTCAAATGCCGAACGAAAAACTATTAACCGCCTACGATCATATACAGGGCGACGAACCGCTGGTTGAAAAACGTGCACAGGCGATCGAACTTCGTGGTCAGACCGTACGCAAAATCGCATCTACCATCAGCGAAAGAATGGCATTCAGCGTGAGCGTATTCGTCCTGGTGATCCTCGGCGCCGTACTGGGGATTGTCTATCGCGGATCACAAGCGGTCGTAGCCTTCGGCATCAGTTTTATTCCAGCCATCATTGCGATCATTACGATCGTGATGGGTAAACAGATGGCACAAAATGTCTCCACGCATATGCTGGGTTTTGTGGTGATGTGGGCCGGCATCGCGGTGGTCGCGGGATTGGACTATTGGACGCTTACCAAAGTGTTAAGGCGATAAGGAATGTTGAAACTGTAACCATGTTTACCATACTCGATCGATACATCTTACGCTCGCTGTTGATCAACTACATCATTGCCCTGGCTGTGATGATGAGCTTGTATATCGTGCTCGATTTGTTTGTGAACATGGACGAATTCACTGAACATGGATTCCCGCTGCTCACCGTCTTAAAAAACATCTTCGATTATTACACACCCAACCTGTTTTTATATTTTGCACAACTCTCTGGAGCCATGACCTTGTTCGCCTGCCTGGCTGTGTTGGCGAGAATGCGAAAGTTCAACGAAATGACTGCCATTTTATCGTCCGGCGTCAGTCTATATCGCATCGCCGCACCGATCATCGCGTTTGGATTAGCCACCACCACTCTGATGATTGTGGATACGGAATGGTTTATCCCCGCGGTCGCACACAAACTATCCAGAGATCACGACGACATCGACGGAACCCGGGCTTATGAAGTGCTGTTCATGCGAGACAAGGAAAACGCGCTACTCTCAGCCAGTCAATTCCACCCGACGCAAAAGGATTTGCAACGACTGTTGGTGATCTGGCGAGATGAGGAAGGAACCGCGGTCCAGACACTCGAAGCGGATCACGCCACATGGGAACCTCCCAATCTGATCCGCACCACAGGCCGATGGAAGCTTCAACGAGGCCGCATGACCACACGGGTGTTCAATCGCAACACCGACTTCGGCCCCTCGGAGGGGAAAAACGTCACCTTTCCGGAATACTACGAAAGCGAACTCAGCCCCGACGCCATCGAACTGCGCCAATCGGAGGGATGGGTACGCTTCTTAAATTTAGCGCAGCTTAAAGAACTGGAACAACGAGACACGCCCTATCGAGACGCCGTCTTAAGAACCAAACACGAACGCATCGCCGCCCCGATTGTCAGTATCGTGTTATTACTGTTGGGCTTACCTTTTTTCCTTGACCGATCTCCGGTGAACGTGGTGAGTGACGCGGGCCGATGCATGATGGTTTGCGGTTTATGTTACATCTCCACTTTCGTTACCCAGAGCATTCGCCCCGAAACACAATCCGCATTCCCCGCCTGGATTCCCATTTTCATTTTCGGCACCCTCGCCATGGTGCTATTAGACAGAGTACGCACATAACAAATTACAAAAAGAAAAAATCGTAATGTCTATAAAACATTCCGAATCCGGAGCGCGAGCGATGGGTGTCTTTCGATAGTAGAAGCACTGTGGCAGACTAACCACCTGTGGAACCTGACAAAATGGCATGAACAAATGCCGCTCCCTTACGGACGCATCTCGGATCAGAGAGCAACAGAGCGTACCGGTGGTACACGATTCCACGCATTACCAGAAAATGTCCAATTTAGAATATCGATTAGAATGGATTTGTTACAAAGATTCAGTTTGACGGACCACTTTGTCCTGTTGAAGTTTGGATCGAAACAGGCTTCGTTTGAGTAAGCGTTGTCTGCGTTTTTCACGATACGAAATAACACCCTGACGCATCACCATGTAAGAAACGATGCCCAGCACGATGCCAACCACTGCACAACCAAACCACAACTCAACGCCAATAGCGAGCATCACCTGGAGCAAATCCGCCCAGAATTGCATGTCCATAATGCTGCCGGATTTCGCCAGCTCAATCAGACGTGGCAGGGAATCTATTTGACCGTCGCCATCACCGGGTAATATAAACCTTCCCAGTGCAAAACAACCACCGTAGATCGGACCCATCGTAAAGGGGTTGGTCACCCACACAATCGGAATGCAAATGGCTTTGTTCGCCCTGAACAAGGCGGCGATCCCGATCGCGATCATGGTTTGAAAGCCCACCAGCGGTAAAAACGCGATGACCGTCGCAATGGCAGCCCCCATCGCAACCGCATGAGGTGTATCATCAGAGTGAAACACTTTCAGTGCGATGAACCGCCGTATTCGAAACCAAATCTTAGTCAACGTGAATTACCCTTACTGTAAATCTATGGTGGAAAGCCCGAGGGCCCCAAACGAGCAAGTCTACCAAAATCACGCACAATTGTCTGCGCCATGAAAGTATGAGATCGGTAGAAAATTCGACCTTTGATGGAATTATCGGCTATTCGCCGGGTTATTCATCCCCCACACCGGCGTTTACTAATGGTGGGCTGACAGGCAACCTGCGAGCTTTGATTGCAACGCGGAAACCACCGATTCGATGGTCAAATCTTTCATACATCGATGCTGATGGGGACATTGCGAAAGTGTGCGAAAATAACAAGGTGAACAATCCAGATCCAACTTGATCACATCGTCTATACGCTGATAGGGGCCGGTTCGATAGGGATTGGTCGGGCCCGTCAGGCAAACCAGCGGTCGATCCAGTGCCGCAGCGATGTGCATCGCCGCTGAGTCGTGACACAACACGACATCCGCAGCCTCAATCAACGCCACAAGTTGTTTCAGTTGAGTGCGGCCCGCGAGGTTGATGGGGTTGGTTTTGCAACAATTTGCAATCTGACTGCAAAGGGCATGTTCTGATGGAGCACCAGCCAACACGCATTGAATGGAGGGATCAGCGGTACGAAGTGCGTCTATGGTGGCTGCAAATCGATCTTCGCCCCACAATTTGGTTTCCCATCGTGCACCCGGAGCGACCACCACCAACACACCCGAACCGTCAACTCCACTGTCACGCAGAATTTTTCGTGTTTGATTTCGAATTTCATCGGTGAGCGGCAGATCAAACCGGAGGGGTTGATCGACAAAACCGAGCAAACTCGCGACCTGAAAATTGCGATCCACCGCATGTGTATTTTTCTCGCTGACGGGTATTTTGTGGTTGTAAAACATCCACGCCCCTTCGCGAGCGTCGGAAAAACCAATTCTTACGGGTGCGCGACTGGCCCACGAAAAAAAACCGGTGCGAAAAAGACCCTGTAAATCGATCGCCAGTTCATACCGACGACGGCGAAGCCCGGTTATAAAACCCATGAACGCTTTCGTCGCTCGCGGACTGAGGCCGAGGCGGCGGAACCGATTGCGATCGAACAGAATCAACTCGTCCACATCCTCGTGCCCCTCAATCAGGGGTGCAAAAGAAGAAGCAATCAGCCAGTCGATCTTTGCTTCGGGATATCGTTTTCGTAATCCGTGCAACACCGGCAACGCATGGATCACATCGCCCAGTGAACTGGGCTTGATCAACAAAATGCGTTGAAAGTTTGGTTGCATCAATTTCGTTTCGGTGGAAGAAGAAGGGGTAGTGGAGTTGGGGTGATTGGCCACGCTCGTATTCAACTTCTATTCTTGAAAAGTGACCCAGTAATCATCACCCACCAGAATCTGGTTGGGACGGTAGCGAGATTTATAGGCCATCGTTCGACTGCCCGCTACATAATAACCCAGGTAATAATATGGAAGTTGCCGGGTTCGGCAATACTCGACTTCCCAAAGCACAGAATACGTCCCCAGGCTTTTCGATGCGAATTCCGGATCAAAATACATGTACACGCTGCTCAGGCCCCTTTCGCAGCGGTCCACCATGCTGACCCCGATCAATCGCTCGCCCAGTTTATAGCAAATTTCGAGCGTCTCCAGTGGCGAATCATACAGAAAATCAACAAACGTTTCGTAACTTCTGGACATCGTATTGTCATGCTGGTGATCGAGATAGCGGCAGTACATCTCAAATTTTTCGTCTGTCGCATTGGGCTTATCGATCAACACACGAACGTCGGCGTTGCTGCGCATCACTCGTCGCATCGAACGCGTCGGCAAAAACCGATCGACCAGGATGCGAATCTGTCGGCATTCCTTACATTCACGACAGCGTGGCCGATACACAATGCGCCCGCTTCTTCGAAATCCGCGGGCCAACAATCGCTCGTACATATCGGGTTCCAGTCGATCCGCGTAATAGATTTCGCTTCGAGAAGATAAACCACTGAGATAGGGACAGGGTGTCTCGTCGGATACGTTTCTCAGCGCATCAAACTCCGCCTGGGGGGACGATATCGGTTCCTGATTCATGGGTTGATCGGTCATAGCTCCTGCTGGACCATTGTAGGAGCATTAACCTGAGATTGGCAACAATAATCCGGGATAGATTTGTTCGACCGCCCAGACGATCAGGGGCGGTAAAAATAGCCCCGGGAGCATGTTGGCGACCGGAATCTTCTTGATGTCCAGAATCATCAATGCGGTGGCCAGCATGATAATCCCGCCAACGAGTGTCATCAGGCCCATCGACAACTCATCCAACGGGTCAGACACCCAATACGCGACCAGAGACAGTCCGCCCTGAAAAGTAAGCACCATGAACGCACTCCCTAGCACGCCCCACCCCAGTGACGAGGCCAGCGCCATCGAAC
>CBDTZI010000294.1:0-5043 GCA_965364865.1 uncultured bacterium
TTACGTTAGTTATCCCCACCACCGATTGAGCAGCTGAGTGATTTGATGTAAGTGCGCTGAAAATCTAAATCATCGAAGATGTAACGAATAGTGACTAGAAATAAAAGATCGGAGAAAACCGCCATTTTCAGCATGAATACAGCAGGTTGTGGAGAATTATCTTGCCAAGTTCAATTTTCTGTTGTATAATATCTTTGTCTGGGCGGCCCGTCTTTAGCGGCGGTCACTCGCCGGGGCTCAGGGCTACTTCGGTAGCCCTTTTTTTATCTGCGCACTACTCCAAATGGATCATTTCGAGCAGCTTGGCGTAAACTTATCTTACCGATCGTTTTATTCCACATTTTCTGAATATTGTATTTCTTTATTCTAGGAGTTGGAGGTACTTCTCTTTTTAACAAAGCGAAAGCCGCACAGTCAGCTAGTTGAACAAAATAAGATCTGTGTGATGGCTTGAAAACAGGATCTTCGATTACATGTTCAGTTGTAATATTTTGTGTATGTGTTCCTTTAGACCACTCGCCGTAGGATGATGGCACAGGATTAAAAACTCTCATCTTCCTACAAACCTTTGTCAATTCAGATTCCCTGCCCTCGTCTGCTATAATCATAGCCATTGAACGAAATGCCAGTAATCTTTCTTTGATTTCTTCAGCGGTTTTACTCTCGATCTTGTCATCCAACTCTGATAATAATCTTTTCCTTGTCCTTAACTCTTTATCCTCGACCGATTTCATTGTTCTTTCGATCCTGTTTAGTAAACGATCCCATGCGTCCATCTCAGGATCAGACCTACCAGATACCGGTATTGCAATATTGATCACGTAAACATTTGGTAATTGTGTCACTAGATCAAGTAATCCATAATATATCTGTGATCTTTGATACTTTCCTAGGATACTTGGACTATATTTCCCATGGCCGGACACAAATTCATATGAATGCATTTCTCTTTTCAAGTATAAGCCAAATTCTTTATTTAAGTTTTCACGATGCGTGCGAACCTTTTGAAAACATTCGTTCCAGTCTGAATGACGAATAGAAATGGCAGATAAACAAAATAATCTGGTATCGTACGATTCATCGACGTAAAATAACCTTAACGAAATTGTTAAATCCTTCAAATAAACCTAATACTGTAAATATTTCTAATTGTTGTACTAGTCAATAGTTATATCATAATCCACCTAATAGCAAGAATTAGAATATAATATTAAAAGGATTACCTACCACCCCAACATCATGGCCGTGCCGCAGAGGAGGATGACGAAGCCGGCGAGGGCGTGGCTGTATTGACTCAGGCGCTGAAACAGCGGTGAACGGGTAATACGCTGCGTTAATGTTGTGTGATGCGTGTGCACACGAGGCGTGAAAACACGGTTCATGCTTATATGGGCTATGGCTACGATTGTCGTCATGGTGGCGATGGTGGTGAAGCCGAAGACGAGTGTCACACCTACGACGCTCCAGATGTCGGCTGCGGCGGCTGGGTACATCAACACCGGGATCAACAACTCGCATGGCCCGAACAGAAAAACCGTGAACAATATCCACGGGGCAAGGGTGGAAGTTAACTTAGCATTGGCCGCTTCCTCACGGGCGCGGTTCGGTAAAGTGGCCCCTCCCTCACGGTCGGGGTTCGGATCAAATCCCGATCCCTGACGGTCGCGGCTCGGATGGGTTGACTCCATTTCAGACACGAACTCGTCTTGACCCCCCTCAGTCCCCCCTTGGTAAGGGGGGAAGCTAGTTGTTTCGACATTTTGATAAGTCGATGTTTCCCGCTCCCTAACGGTTGCGTCTCGGATCACTGGCGGACCAGCCGCCAGTGGCACCCGATGGTCTACATCTTGCATGCCCGCGCGAGCTTGGGCATGGCACCCGGCCCCTCCCTCACGGTTGGGGTTCGGATCACTGGCGGGTCCCGATGTATCGGGACCAGTGGCACCCATTTTTTCGGCTTCCAGTTTCCAGTTTCCAGTCTCTTGAACATCCACCCGTCGCTCGCGCTCTGGGCTCGGATTGGTTTTTTCATGAACGTGCAAGTGTTCGTTTGTGTGCGTGTGTTCGTGGGTATGAACGGAGCCGTCTGCGTGAACGTGCCAGTGACTGTGCGGCTTATTGCGTAACGCATGGCGGATGCCCCAGACGAGATAAATCAAACCAAACCCGATCATCATGTAGCCGGTCAGCTCGCTGCGAAACGATTCGACCGATTCGAGTTTTAACACAGCCACCCCGAAAACAATCCCGATCGCGCCGATCGCCACCGAACTCAACACATGCCCCACACCGCACAACACGGTGATGATCATCGTCTTGGTTAACGACCACTTCCGTGCTCGAGACATCGCAATAAAGGGCAGGTAATGATCAGGCCCCAAAAGCGTATGCACCAGCGCGATCGAAGCAGCTGTGCCGTAGAGTAGTGAAGTTGAATTCAGGGAAGTTACTCCGGTCAATGAAATTCCTTTCCGCATTCCGGACAATACAATCCGCCATCTTGTTTATAGGGTGCCACCCATCGGCCCGCACAATCCGCGGAACTACAACGCCAGGCTTTCTCGCCGGTGTTGCGTTGACATTGCGGGCAGTCGATCGGGAATTTTTTGTATTTCATCTCGCGATGAATCACAAAATGGAGATTGCATTCCAGATCGCGACAGACCACATGAAAGTCCGCGGTCACAGCTGCCGGCTCGGCGTCGTCGGGTAAGGGCGGCGTGATCATCTCCACGCCCAACACAGCCATCCAGATTATGAAGATAAAACCCACGCCATAAACCGAATAACGGATCGCATTGGTTTCCCAAAGCAGGATGGGTTCTTCGCGCACCGCATCGACCCACTCGTCAAAATGTTCGCGGGCGACGGGCCAGTTCTTGCGAATCAGCCACAACCACTCCGTAAATCGATTGGGGTCTTCTTGTGCCATAATGGTTCATTCGTCACTACCCGAACATCATCGTGAGACTGACTATTGTAGACAGAGTCCTGAAACTTTGCATCTTACACTGTTGTGGGCGTCGAATCGTATGCGTGGGGAATAAAATCATGGTGCATGATGTTACTTCATAAAGGTCGGGAATGTGGTCTTGGGGGACCATGCACCATCGAGGTCGTACTCGGGGCTGCACGATAGAAATTCAGGTGTTTTTCGCAAGATGGTGAAAACGCAACCGTTTTCGCGACGCATCTAAGAACAACACCTGGCTGGGAATGGTAAAATCGTGTGGTTTGGGGGTCGAATGCGTAGGGTTAACCGGGGCTTACCGACACAACCTACATTTCCCCGGTTAACCCACTGGCGCGTATCGAAAAGGATTGCCTGGACTCACGTGCCGCCTGGGTGATGGCTGTCGGACAATTCCTGATGGAAATCAACCATCTGATTTAATCTTAGGTAACTTGTAACTGTCCAGGCCAGACATGGCTGAAAACTAAATTTCACAGGCCGATAAAGAGCTGATTCGGGTCGGAGTCACGCCCCCAAAAAAACATTTCATCCTGTGAAATTCCACGCTTCCGGACAATGTAACGCTTCAAATACACCACGACTTCAAGGATATTCAACCACCGCTTCATCTTTCGTAAGTACTTGTAAAATAAGGGCTTACGAAAATTTTAGAATATGTGAAGTTCTATGATTTACCGATTGACCCGTGATGTTTTTCGGGATACAAAGGATATTGAGAAAACAAGCGACCGCTCACCTTTTTTGACCGGAGTACGAAAAAGATGATTCGCTTTCGACTATGCGGCTTTCTTTAGCCGTGGCGGACTTCCGGGATCAAAGCTTGCTGCGATCCCGGAAGTTTTTTTATTTTTCACCTCGCTGTATTGACGAGTACATCCAAGTTTACGAAAACAAGCGTGTGAAAAATCGTGTGATACAAACCGCGCAGGTGGTCAAACAAAAACAATTGTGTCGTGAACATTATCGTTTGACTTTTCAGGTCGATCATCTTCCGCCAGCTGCGGCTGGTCAATTTGTTCATCTAAGCCCACCCTCAAAACCTCCCAGCGCTTATCGTGAGCACAACGGAAGCGATCGTACGGCGTTGGCCCAATGGCGGGCGACGATCAACTCACCCCTGTTGCGCAGAGCGTTCAGCATCGCGGATTTGACCAAAGTACAAAACGGATTTCTCATCGACGTGATCTATCGCGTGGTAGGTACCGGTACGAAATGGTTGGCATCTCTAACCGCGGGCGACACCCTCAGCGTACTCGGGCCGTTGGGAAATCAATTTCCCATCGTCGAAAATAAAAAACATGCGTGGTGTATAGCGGGCGGTGTGGGATTACCGCCGATGCTCTGGTTGACCCAGTTGCTGAAACAGTCCAGGCGAGACGCGGTTGCTTTTTGCGGCGCACAAACCGCAGACTTACTGGCGCTGACCATGGATCAAGAGCAACCTCCATCAACCGATGCTTTAATGGCGACCCACTCTTGCGAGGAGTTTAATCGAAGCGAAGTTCCGGTCGTAATCAGTACGGATGACGGTTCGCTTGGATTTCATGGTCACATCGGTGCGGCGTTGACCGCGTTTTACAATAACCATCCCATTCCATCGGATGACCTGGTAGTCTATACCTGCGGGCCGGAGCGGATGTTGGAATTCGTTGCGAATTTTTGCGTTGAGCGATCGATCGAGTGTTACGTCTGTATGGAACGCGGGATGGCTTGTGGCACGGGAATGTGCCAGTCATGCGTCGTACCCTTGCACGACGACGAAGACGATCAGGGCTGGATCTACAAACTTTGTTGCACCCAGGGGCCAATTTTTGAAGCCCAAAAAATCATCTGGGAAACCGTGAGTGAATTAGGGTGACCGCGTAGATCGAATCTGCTTTCGCAATTGAAACAATTCCTTAAACGCCCGAAGAATCACCCGCAAATTGGCGCCGGTTTGTTCGCCGGCAGACCGTGGGAAATGATGGACGCCGACCTGCCCGATGGAATAGCCCAGCTGTTTGGCACGAGCGAGAATTTCCGCATCGATCAAGGCCCCCGTCGATTTCATCTCGATTTCATCAAACAGT
>CBDTZI010000295.1:0-5034 GCA_965364865.1 uncultured bacterium
GATTATTACCCAATCGAGCGTGGTGTTTTCATGGTACAGATTAAATTTACAGATATGTCGAAAGATAACACAAAATCACACGGCTGAGACCCTATTTTTTTCTCGACTTCGCCTGATTGATCTTATACAATAAGGGGGGTCAACAGGCAGGTTCAGGCCCTGATTGAAGGACGAAAACTATGGCATCAACAAACGGACGATTTTCACAATTACGCTGGCTTCAAACCATAGCATCCATCGCGGCTGTGATCGGTGCCTGCTTGCTGATGGTGCTGGGTTTGATGGGGTATGGTTCGTCTTCTGATGTGTGGATGATCGCGGCTGGTTTTTTCATTCTGTTTGGTGTAATCCTGGCGATGACGTTTTCACCGTTGATCATCAAAATGGAATCTACACTGGCCAGAACACTCAGTGAACTGCGCGACCTGAACGAAACCACAGAAAAACAGGTCGTTCATCTCAATGAAGTCGCGGAAAACACACGCATTTCTGATGCGGCGAAATCACTTTCCCGCCGAGAGGAAGAGCTTGACGCACTTCGCACCGCGATCCGTAATGATATCCGTGAAGAACGATGGGAAGCGGCGTTGTCGTTGATCGAGGAAATGGTTCAGCGATACGGATACAAAGAAGAAGCGGATCGCGTTCGCGAAGAACTGGACGACGCCCGTAATTCGCAAATCCAGCTTAAACTTTCCGAAGCGATCGAAATGATACAAAGTCATTTTGATTCGTTCGAGTGGGATCGTGCGAAAAGCGAAATTGATCGACTGCTACACGCCCTACCGGATGACACACGCGTTCTCAGCCTGCTCGACCGCATGAAAGCGTTGCAGGATGAGCATAAACACGATCTTCTCAAATCGTGGGATGAAGCGGTTCGACGAGCGGACACGGACCACGCCATCGATATCCTCAAAGAGCTAGACCAATACCTCTCGCCTGCAGAAGCGCAAACGCTTCAAGCGACGGCGCGAACGGTGTTCAAGGAAAAACTTTTACAACTGGGCATTCAGTTCCGATTTGCGGTTACCGAACGACGCTGGCAGGACGCACTGGATAGCGGAATGGAAATCATCCACGAATATCCAAACGCACGAATGGCTAACGAAGTTCGCGAAGCGCTCGACACCCTTCGCCAGCGCGCCCGACAGGTTGAGGAAGAAGCCCTAAACAACTAACACGATACCCCAACCGTTGCATCAACATTACAAAACTAATTCCCGGCGAATGGCCATTCGCTTTGTGTGTGGCTATTGTCCGGATAATCGATATCAACTCACTCACCATCGCCCCCCTGTGATCCACAATTCCATACAGATGCGGTAAACCCATTATCGGACACTACGACAACCGCGATGATTCACCTGATATAAACGATTCTTTCGCCGCGTTATAGGGCGAAGCGTGTAATGTGTGTCCTGCACATATTCAGCGCGACCTATTTCCCGTCGATATTTCCTAGGTAACGTGTTCTTAACGCAGGAGATGCCACGCGCAAGTGGTCTATACGGGATTTGAGCCTTTGCTTAAACGATTTACAAAATATTATCGTGAACGATCGGATTCATCGAACGTCTGGGGGCGCATGATTGAGTCGATGCTCAGCCTGCGTTGCAAAGCCACCGGACTGGTGGTCATCGTATCCGTAACTGCCACAGCGGTGGTCTCTGGATATTTGCTGCACCACAGCGGTCAACTCTCACTCGATCAGCGCAAAGAACATATCGTCGAAGCCGCCTCTTTGTTATCCAAAGCGACAGCCAGCCAACTCAACGATAACGACCAGGCCGGGTTGATGGATATTGCGAAGGATTTTGCCAACGGGAATCCCCTCTTATACGTTGTCATTTCCGATGTGGAAGGCAAGCAGATGGCCGTCGCACAACACGGGGCACAAGATGTATTGCAACATCTCAATAAACAGAAAACGGATAGACTTTCTGTTGTCGGCAAACCCAGCTTCATCATGGGACAATCTTCGATCCCCACCATCCTGGATGTCACATACCCCGTCACGGTGAAAATTGCCTCCGATCAACCCGACACCCCTCCATCCATGAAACTGTTGGGGTATGTGCGAACTGGAATCAATGCGGATCGCTGGGAACGATCCATCTCCAGTAAAGTGGACCTGGTCATCGGCATCGGCATTTTGGCGGCGATCGTAGCTATTCCACTGGGTTTTCTCATGGTTCGCCGAATTGTCCAACCGCTTGACAATCTCGCTGACGCAATGATGACGTTTTCGATGGGTAAGCTGGATGTCAGAAGCTGCGTAAACCGCCGCGACGAAATTGGTCGTCTGGCACGGGTATTCAACCGAATGGCGGATCTTCACCAGCAGACCCATGTACGCATCGTTCGACTTAATTCAGAACTGGAAGAGCGCGTCGCCTATCGCACCAAACAACTTCGAGAGTTAGCCGCCCGCGAACCGTTGACCGGCCTATACAACCGTCGACATTTTAATGAAGTGATCGAACGCTCCTTCTCGGAAGCCCATCGATATGGTGGCGATTTGTCTTGTATTATGATTGATCTGGATAAGTTCAAGAGCACCAACGACGCCTTCGGCCACCAGGTGGGTGATGAACTGCTCATGTTAACCGCCACGACCATCCTCAGTCAGTTACGGGCTTCGGACGTAGCCGCTCGATACGGGGGTGATGAGTTTATTATATTATTGCCCCAGACGGACGTGGATCGAGCCAATGTGCTGTCCGAACGCATCATCGAAAAATTCAGACGCGATACCGCGGAACGCTTCCCCAGGGTGACAATCAGCATGAGTATCGGCGTGTCCAACCTGCATAATACCAACGCCAAAGACGCCGAAGCGCTCATCCGGGCGGCGGATCACGCCATGTACGAAGGAAAATCTGCAGGACGAGATTGCATCATCACCGCCTCCGGGGTTCCGGATGCTACCCTACATTAACCATTTCCTGTCACATTTCTGCGGATAAAACGCATTTTTTTACGAATTCCCTGATAGAGCACCATTTATCTTCGCTCAGCGAATCGCTGAATGGATGCCGAACGGATAAAGTATAGAGTGATCGGATCGTGAGGTCCGAAAATGTGTTGATCCATGAACGGGAGTGAGACGTGATCACAGCCATCGGAGAATACGTCGGGAGTAAAGTCGTCACCGCCATTCTGGTGGTCTCGGGTGGCGGAGCTATGATCTGGTTCTGGAATCACCCCGAAGACCTGCAAGCAATCTGGCAGACCATCAAATATGTGCTGGTGTGGATGGGAATCGTGCTGGTTTTGCCCTGGGCGACGTTTTTTCTGACGACGTGGGCGTTGGCTAAGGATTCCAACGTGGCGATTGCAATCATGCTGTTGGGATATGCGATGATAGACGTGATTGTCGCGTTTTGCCTGATCGGGCGCGTCGGCGGACTGGGATTTATGACCTGGATGGTGCTTTTACTTGGATTCCTCTCCTCTGCGGTTTATAATTTCAAGGTGTGCGAATATCACGCAAATCGATTGGAAGAGTTTTAGCGGATCGTGTTTTACACTCCAATCCAAAATAACTTTATTCGAATGGTTTATTCATGTTACGCGAAGGTGATCGAATCAATAATTATCTGCTCGAAGCACGGGTCGGAGCGGGCAGCTTCGGCCAGGTGTGGCGGGCGAAGCATCATGTATTCGATGAAACCGTCGCGATCAAATTTCCGACCGATCCGCAATACGTGAAAAACCTGCAACGCGAAGGCGTCACCGTTCACGGGTTAAAACATCCCAACATCGTTCGCGCGATTGATCTGGACCCTTATGCCGACCCGCCTTATCTGGTGATGGAGTATATCGACGGTCCTTCTTTGCGAACGCTGATCGATCAATATAAAAACAAGTTTCCCGTTAGCGCCGCGATGACAATTATGCGTGGCATACTACACGCGTTAACGATCGCCCACGAAAACAACATCGTGCATCGCGACATCAAGCCCGCGAATATTCTGCTGCAACATCCCGCCTCTGAGCTTGATACATTGACGGAGATGGCTGTGAAGGTGGCGGACTTCGGCCTGGGACACGTTGGCGGTGAAACGACAAAATCGATGATGCAAAGCGGGAGCATGATTACCCAAGACGGTCAAAACATAGCCGGAACGCTGGCGTATATGTCACCCGAACAGAAAGAAGCCGCGGCGATTGACGGGCGCAGTGATTTGTATTCCTGTGGAATCGTGCTGTTTGAAATGCTCACCGGAGAGAGACCTCAAGGCGGCGAACTGCCCAGCTCCCTAAGACATGAAGTGCCTCAGCATCTGGATGAAGTGTTTCGACGTTGTTATACCCGCTGCGATAGAAGATACGCGGATACCCGGGAGATGATCAACGCATTGGGTGGAATGCAGAACGGATTCCAACAAAAAAAACCGTCACCCAATGGAACCAATATAAAACGAGTGGTACCTCCGCTGCCCGGTGCCACCATTGGTTCTTCCAAACGGTGTAACGTTTGTGACGCTACGGTTCAATGTGATGACAGCTATTGTATTTTTTGCGGCCAACAACTTGTGGCTGCGGTACCGCGATGTCAACATTGTGACGGCTATGTGCACAGCAGTGATAAATTTTGCATCCTATGCGGTAAGAACCTTACGGTAATGACGTAAGCTATCTAACTGAGCCGCGGGCTTTAGCCCGCGCGGATATACAAGTATGATGTATTTCACATTCGTATTGCAGGTTCGGTGATCGTAAGAACGGGTAAGGGGTTGTTAGATGCATGGCGATCTGTTGTTGATCGTGATGATTCTGGTGGTCGGTGTTGTCGCGTTTTTTTTCGGCGCGATCTACATGATTTGTAGGTTTTTTGGATTCGTCGGGCGGTTCATCTGGAGTTTGTTTTCAGGGCGCCCGCTGCCACGCATTCGTGCTACGATATGTCCGAATCCGAATTGCCGAAACGTGGAAAACCGACCGGCGAAGTATTGCAGTCGATGCGGTACGGAATTTTTAAGAAAGTAGCGTACACAGGGTGCCACTGGCAGTTTGCCTGCCAGTGCG
>CBDTZI010000296.1:0-5033 GCA_965364865.1 uncultured bacterium
CTGTATTTCCACACAGGTGGGTTGTCCGGTGGGATGCGTTTTTTGTGCGAGTGGCCTGGACGGCCTGGAAAAACAACTCTCCTCCGGGAATATTGTTGAACAAGCCATGCGCGTTCGTCAGTTATGCGATGAAGAACGATTATCCAACATCGTCTTTATGGGGTTGGGTGAACCGCTGGCGAATTACAAGGCGACCGTTAAAGCATTGCGAACCATTAACGCGGCGTGGGGGATGGAAATCGCCGCCCGGAAAATTACCGTGAGCACCGTGGGGTTGCCCAGCCGAATAAAACAACTGGCGGAAGAGGGTTTGCAGATCACGCTGGCTATTTCACTGCACGCACCCAACGATGAACTTCGCAAGCAACTGATCCCCTGGGCGGAAAATGTCAGCATTGACCTACTCATCGAAGCAGCCAACGTCTATTTTTCAAGCACAGGGCGGGAGGTCACACTCGAATATATTTTGTTGGACAACGTCAACGATTCGGTCGAACACGCATCGGAATTGGCGGCGGTCGCGAAACGCATGCGGTGTAATATCAACCTGATCTCTTATAATCCGGTGGACACACTTCCTTATCAGCGTCCGCAAGAGCAAAACGTCAATCGATTTCAAAATCGGTTACGCGATCGTGGTGTGAATGTTCACCTGCGTACCAGTCGTGGCCTGGATATCGACGCCGCCTGTGGCCAACTTCGACGCAGAGAAAGCCAATCACAATCGAAAACGGATTAACATGACCGCACCTTTAATACTGCCTGTTGGCGTTTGCAGTTGGAGCCTCGATCGTAACGATTGCCTGTGCGCTATCGAAATCGCTTCCCATGAGTTACACGTCAGTGTCATGCAGCTCGGGTTCTTTAGCCGTGAATCCTTGGTGCAATCAAACGCGGATCAAATCTGTCGTCTTTCAAAATCCGCAAACCTCCATATTCCCAGCGTATTTATAGGCTTTGAAAACGAGGATTATTCGTCGATCGAATCCATTACAGCCTCCGGCGGTTTGTTACCCGACGAATTTTATAATCAACGCTTAGCCATGATGCGCGATGCTGTCGACATAGCGGTCGACACCCATGTGCCCACCATCGCTATTCATGTGGGCACGATACCGAACGATACGTCTTCTCCAAATTTTATGAAGCTTGTGGATCGATGTTCAGAAGTGGCTCAGATACTCGCGGACAAGGGGCTGCAACTGTTGCTCGAAACCGGGAGAGAATCGATCGACACACTGCAACAATTTATTCAAGCTGTCGGTCGTGATCATGTTGCGGTGAATTACGACCCGGGCAATTTAATGATCTACGGTGTTGATGATCCGGTTAAAGCGGTGTCGAAACTGAAAGGCTGCATCGAAATGGTTCACCTCAAAGATGCGAAAATGTCTGAAAACCCTGGCGTTGATTATGGCCAAGCTACTGCGATGGGTACGGGTGATGTGCAAATCCCCCGTGTCATCAGTAAACTTCGCACGATCGGATATACGGGTCCGCTACTCATCGAAAATAATATCCGCGAAGGCGGTCTGCAACCCATCAAAGACGGTATAAAATACATTCGTTCGATGATTGAATAAAGAGTATGTTTGTAATGGGTGGCATGGCCAAGCGTAGCGCCGCCATGTTTATTGTTCAGTGATGCGAGATATGAAACACTCCAACATGTTGATCAAAATTTGCGGCATCACCAACATCGACGACGCGAAACTCGCGCTCGACGCCGGTGCGGACTGGATCGGTCTAAATCTTGTGGCTGGTCCGCGTAAAATCAATCTTCAAACTGCGAAACAAATCGTTCAATCCATGGACGATCCATCTCACGCCGTCCTACTTCATCTCGTTGAAGACGACAAAATAGACCCTGACGTGTTGAAAGAATTTTCTAATCTTGGCATCCACAAACTACAACTCTATGGTCAGGTTGGCTCACAGGTTATTCATCAGTGCAAACTTAACGGGCTGGAAACGATCTACGTTCAGCAGTTGGAGAATGATCACTCCTTTGAAGCGTTGAACATTTTTTTGGATCAATGCGGGGAGACTCGACCCGACTACGTTTTGTTTGACGCAGCCTCTGGGGATCAACTGGGCGGCACGGGCCGACAGGTGGACTGGGAAGTTTTAGAAAATGCTCGCAGCTCAGGCGACTTTGACCGTTGGCCTCCCGTGTTGTTAGCCGGTGGTATCAACCTCGACAATGTCAGCGAAGCGATAAGACTTGTTCAACCCGCAGGTATCGACGTGAGTTCCGGTGTGGAAAAAACGCCGGGTGTCAAAGATCAATCCAAAATAAAACGCCTCGTCAACCAAGCCATAAATAACTGCTGAAACATATTTTACAGGATTGAAAACCTATCCGATACGAAAAGCCATGACGGTGATGTCGTCGCTTTGCTTGGCGCCGTCGGAAAAAGTGGAAACGCTCTTACGAATTTTTTTCACCAGTGTCGCTGCATTATAATCGGTCTGTTCGCTCGCAGTTTCCACCAGATGCTCCATACCGTAAAACTTTTCTTCCGGGTTCATGGCTTCGATCACGCCGTCTGTATAGCACAATATCAAACAGGGGTCCGGCCCCAACTCCATCGTTACCGTGTCGAATGTCGCACCTTCCACAATCCCCAGCGGAAAGCTCGGTTCAAATTCCAGCACTTCTGGCTTGGCATCTTTACGGATTAAAATCGGGGAGCAATGGCCCGCACTGGCCATCGAAATTGTTTTCTTTACAGGATCAACCAACGCCAATAACCCCGTAATAAACTTGGACGGATCCGTATTACGAAAGATTAGATTGTTCCACTGTCTGAACAATTCTGACGGATCATCTGATTGGTCCACCGTGATCCGCACCGCGGATTGCAAGTTGGCCATCAACATCGCCGCAGGAACACCTTCGCCGGTCACATCCGCGATCAAACACCACACGCGGCCATCCTCACGCTCGATCACGTCATAATAATCGCCGCTGATCCGATCGCCGGGGTCGTTCACCGCTGCCACCTGAAAATTATCACGATCGGGCATGACTTTGGGGAATAGATCATTTTGTATAGATCGTGCGATATCGATATCGTGTTTCAATCGAATCATCAGTTTCTGATCCGCCAACAAATTACTGTTGATCAGACCGATGCTGATCTGCTGTGCGATCGCCGCAAAAAAATCAATATCTTCATCTTTGTAAGAGGCGGACATGCTTGTCAGGTCGCCGTAAATCACGCCGAGAATATCATCCTCTGAGGTCAGTGGTACGCACATCGCAGAACGAATGCCATGTTGCGCGATGCTCATCGTCGGGTCGGCGTTACCGATCCCCGAATCCGTAAAGATAGCTCGTTCGCCATGTTCCAACGCGCGAGAGAGTAGGCTTCGACTGATTTTCAATTCACCTTCCACGCCGCGCAAGTTGCGTACGACAGGCCAATCCACACCACGCCCTTGTTTTTGACGAATGCCGATTGCGCCCCGCTCAAATTTAAGCATCTCCATGCAAATATCCATCGCGCCGTCCAGCAGTGTTTCGCGATCTTGCAGCGTTGTGAGCTTTGCGCTTAATTCGTAAATCATTTCCAGTCGCCTCTGCGAGAGCGCGAGGCTTTGATCGCGACTGACATATCGAGTGGCATGGGTGCGTGTTAAATCGTCATCGGCCACAACGACCGATCCCGTCGTTTGAGATTCCGACTCATCACGATAAACGACCATCGCCGAGCCAACCAGGACTCGGTCGCCATCACATAAAATTTCCTTATTGCAGGGTGAATCGTTGACCAGCGTGCCGTTTTTGCTGCCCATGTCTTCGACCGTATATCCATCCGGCGTGGGCAGGAATCTTGCGTGTCGGCGTGAAGCACTGGGATCATCAATGGGTATGTCGCAGCCGGCATCTCGGCCGATGACCATCGGTTCGTCGCCGAGCGGTTGACGTAATGTTTGCCCGTCTGGAAGTGTAATCATCAACTCAGCCATAGGTTTTAACTCCGCATCACAGCCAGTCGTTAAAATAATCGTATGCTTTACAAGTCGATGTAGACTATCATATTCATCGTCGCATGGGTAGGGGCAGGGCGAATAGAAAGATTCTGGTAACACTCGGATGGGGCGCCTATTCGGGCACTCCTGCAGGCTTATTCGACAATGCGAATGAAGTTCCGCTCACGTTTTGTTCTGTGACTCGTAGTGTGGGTCAAGGATTAAGAACTGTTATGGCTTGGTGTCGCAGGTGCAAACGAGTTTTCCACAGCCGGGGCAACCCTGGCTGTATTTTTCCTTGAGTGCCAGTGTTAAATCGATATCATTGATGTTGGCCAGTGTCACCAGCCAGGCGAGAACATCCGCGAACTCCGATCGCTTTTCTTCCAACGTTCCCTCTCGTAGCGCCGAGGCCAGCTCGCCAAATTCCTCACACAACCAGAGAAAGGTGGCGGGTGTGCCACGCTGTATATCCTTTTGGCTATACATTGTACGAATCAATTCTTGTAAATCCTGAATATCCATTTATGTGCTCACCAATGACTTGTAATAATCAATCGTACGTTGTAATCCCTGCTCAAACGAGACCACCGGCTTAAAACCAAGAAAAGATTTCGCAAGCGAAATATCCGCACAGGAATGTAGCACATCACCCGGTCGTTGATCAATATAATTGGGTTTGATGTCCGTACCCAGTAATTGATTGATAGCCGTGATCACCTGATTAACCGTGATCTGATCGCCACAGGCCAGGTTGATCGTTTCACCTTGTGCTTGTTTTACGGTCATGGCCAGTATATTGCCCGCAACCACATTATCGATGTGTGTAAAGTCTCGAGACTGTTCACCATCACCGTATACGGTTGGCGACTCGCCTCGTAAAATGGACATGGCAAAGGCAGGGATCGCTGCGGCGTATCGACTGTTGGGATCCTGTCGATCTCCAAACACATTAAAATATCGCAGTACCAGCGACTCCAATCCATAGCATCGACTGAACGCGCCGCAATAATGTTCGCTCGTTAGTTTTTGTACCGCATAGGGACTTAAAGGGT
>CBDTZI010000297.1:0-5022 GCA_965364865.1 uncultured bacterium
TGCCGCGTTCGCCAACGATATTTTCTTGAGGAACAAATACATTTTCAAAATTGACGACAGCTGTCTCACTTCCGCGAATACCCATTTTGCCTTTAATGTGTGTCCGTTGGATACCGCTTGATTTTCCATCGATCATACAAGCGATAAGTCCCACATCCTTGCCCTGATCGCGAAGACGCACCAGCGCAAAAAACCAGCGGGCGTTCATTCCGTTGGTGACCCACATTTTTTCACCGTTGATTTGAATACCACCGTCAACAACATCAGCCGTGGTCTTCACGCTGCCGGAGTCACTCCCTGATCCTGCCTCCGATACCGAAAACGCAGCGAAACTGTCTGCACGGGACCATTCGGATAACCACTCCTGTTGTTTTTCATTGGACGCCTGTTTTTGCAGGATGTGGCCGACCATGCTGTGAACGCCGATGGTCACGCAAACCGAGGGTGACGCGTAAGCGATTTCATGGAGAATCGCGGCGTACGTTTTGAAAGGACATCCAAGCCCGCCGTATTCCGGGGAAATGAGTAAGTTCAAAAATCCCATTTCGCCCAGCTTGGGCAGCACCGAAAAAACAGACGTTTCGTCTTTATCCAAAGATCGATCCAGCGGAAGAAGTTCACTACGTGCGTACTCGCGGGCAGCTTCAACCAGCATCAGATCGTCATCGCTCAGATCAGTATGATCCGGAACCAGTGGCATATAAATCAATTCTCCAAATCAAATCAGGGATTTTGCCGGATGTAATATCACAGAATCGGGCTTAGAACCCGTCCGGGTGGCATTCCTCATTTTGCTAGCTGAAGTATAGGTGAAGATGCTGTTTTCGACAACGCAATCACTATTTTCCTTGTCAAAATCAGACATCAATAGTAGAAAATGTCTCTGATCAGCGCTATGATGATAGAGCGATAGTGAAATGTAAGAAAAGAAGGGAGATGATGTAAATCTCATCTGTTACTGAACAATAAAAAGAAAATGGAAAAATGTAGATGATTCCGTGCGCGACCGACCGCCAAATGGACAAACGCGAGCGCCGGTCGCGCGGGAGGCGGATTCACCCCCAATCCGTTTACCTCCCCAAAGCCCCCAAGCCTTGTTTCAGACTTTACGAACCCCCAAGACACAATCCCAAGGCCCTCTTTGATTACGACAATGACAACCAAAAGAGTCATTAGCCCTGATATATAAAACGATCGAATCCACCCACTCGATCGGTTATCGTGGGCATCGATAGTCAGTTAGAGCAATTGTTGTGCCAATAATATTTTGTGAATATTGAGATTGGAATCGATCATGTTGGGATGAAAACGATGATTGTAATTACGATGTCGGTGATATAGGGGAACTATTGGGTAACCCATTCCCCACTTTCCCCAGCCCAGTTTTTTGAAACTCGAGCGTCTATTTGCCAAGTTCCTGGCTCCGTTGCCAGGCGGCCAGGATAGCGTTACTGATTTGATCAAAGACTTTGTTTTCACCCATCGACTCGAGTGCAGCCTGGGTTGTACCACCGGGTGAAGTGACTTTTTCTCTTAACACGCCGGGTGACTCACCGGACTCGAGCATCATTCTGGCGGCTCCGAGACAGGTTTGCTTGGCCAGTATTTCCGCCTGTTGGCGTGAAAGCCCCGCCTTCTCACCCGCATCGGTCATCGCTTCAACAAAATAATAAAAATAGGCCGGGCCGCTTCCCGACACAGCTGTCACCGCATCCATCTGCGATTCGTTTTCAATCACAATCGATCGACCACCCGCATCGAATATCCGCTGTGCTCTGAGTAAATCCACATCCTGTGCAAACCGACCCTTGCAGACACCGGCCATACCCGCACCGACATGAATGGGTAAATTCGGCATCGCACGTACTACGCGAATCGATCGACCCGGAAACATGTTTTCAATCGATGCGGTCGAAACGCCGGCCATGATCGACACAATCAGATGATCTTCGTTCACCAGATCGGCGAAGGATTCGCAAACCTGCTGAAACAGTTGCGGCTTCACCGCCAGGATCAGGATATAGCTGTTTTGTACGAGATGACGGTTGTCATCCGTAACCGCGATGTTAAACCGGTCGACGAAAAGTTTGCGGCGTGAATCGGAGGGGTCCGATGCGATAATTCGATCGTCGAATAAAACGGTACTGCGAAGGATGCCATGTACGATCCCTTCCGCCGCGTTGCCCGCTCCGATAACTCCGATTTCATATTGCGTGGTCATGGTTGATTACTCCGCTACCCATCATCGTCGGGATGATAGACACTCTGACAATACTATATCGAGAGAATCACACTCAATCTTTTTAAAACGAGATTTTCCAGTTATTGAACCTAAACTCACAGTCCTCGGCTAAAATCACCATCAATACGATCAACGGGCCTTGGTGTCACCTATGCAGGTAAGTTGTGTTAGAAATCTACACAGAATACAATGATTGCCTGAGAAACATTGCTTAACTGACAGAAAATTTAGTTTCAGAGCGAGACTATATTTGCGGTTTCTGAGATATATTATGTCGACAGAAAAATAAACTACACCGTTTAGTGTGTATTAAACGATTTAATATTCACGTTAAAACCAGAGAAAGTGGTCACTGTCATGCGTCGTTTCATTGTAATAAGCTCTCTTGTAGTAGCGTTCGCGGCTGTGACCTATTCCGTGATTCACACCACTGCAGCCGATAGAAGTTCAGTACCATGGATGAGCGCTGTAGCGGTAGCTGGTGTAGTTTTACTCGTCGCTCTGCGATTACTTACCATTGATTCGATCAGAAAAGGCAATGTCGCGTCAATTTATAGTCTTATACCCGGTATCATCGAATGGAGTACGAATTCTTGGCCGCGTGCCTTGTGTTTTTCAGTGATCGCATTGTGTTTTTCATACGCCACAATTAGGGTCGGCCCCGGCTCGCTCCACAGAATAAATGTCCAGACGGGCAGCGCACATTATATTCAGCTGGAAGAGAATGGAAAGTTGTTGCAAGCAACAGGATGGTATTCGCAGGAGGTTTGGCATCCGGGTGTGAGCTTTGATTCGGTTGTCGGTAAAGTAAAATGCTTGACCAAGGATTATTTACCGTGGACGCCCGTGGTAAGCAATCGCGTATCTGTATGCGGCGAACCACTAGAACCAACTTTAATCACTAACGGAATCGGTATTAGCGACGTTGACACTGGAACGATTCAAGGACGTCGAATCGTAAAAGGAGTCAAAGCACTCCGCAAACATTTTAAAGACGACCTTTTTCCAGAGCGAAATGTTAAAGATAATTTACTCCTCGCAACGTGGAATATACGAAATTTTGACGATAATCGGTTCGGTTACGGATACCGATTAGATGAGTCTTATTACTATATCGCGGAGATAATCTCTCACTTTGACATCTTGGCTGTCCAAGAAGTAGGTCCAGATACTGCACCATTGAAACGTATCCAAAATCTTCTGGGTGAGAGTTGGGATGTTGTCTACAGCCTTGTTTCGCCAGGTCGCCGAGGTAATAATGAACGCATGGCGTTTTTTTTTGATAGAAGGAAAGTGCGTCTTGGACCAATCATCTCCAGCGTCACCCTACCCGAAGTCAGGCATGTTAACACGACTGAGGATAACCACGAAAGTGTAGATGTCGAACAGCTTTCACGGATACCCTACCTTGTCACGTTTGTTATTGCTGATAGACGTTTTTCGATTTGCAGTATTCATATCTACTTTGGCTCACACTCGGGAATGAGATTGCAGAGAAGAATCGAAGAAATCAGACGACTTGCTGACTATTTAGATTATATTTCAAAGAATGACCCGGCGTTACGCGGCGACCTATTCCTCGTGGGCACCCTTAACGCAAGTACAACAGATAGTCCTGAAATAGTTGCTCTTCGAGATGCTGGTTTCTACATCGACCCAGAGTTAGGAAATCTACCCACAAACTACAACAAATCTAGAGTTTACGATCAGATTGCGGTACTGCGTAACAACAGCGATCGCTTTCGTATTGGACAGGTTGGTGTTTTCGATTTCTCCATAGATGTATTCAAAGAAATCGACGAATTACAGTATCGGGCGGACATGGGTGAGCGTTATCTGACTCCGCCTGATGGCGAAATACTCACGACAAATTTACAAACCAAGTACTTCAATAAATGGAAGACGTTTCAAATGTCTGACCATTTTCCAAAATGGGTAGAACTCCGCATACCTCAATAAAAGACTACATCCCCATCGGAGAAAAACAATTAACGAACCCGACTTAAGTGGTGCCTGAGTTACTGCTTGTATTCGACGATGCGTGTCACCATTCCCAGTTGGTTCTATTTAGGATTTCTTCCCATTTGGATCACCAACTGTTATACAATAGGGTCATGATCGAGATCACTACAGAACATGGAGCGGTACTGTTGCCCGTTAAAATCACCCCCGGCTCGTCTCAAACCCGCTACCTGGGAGAGCTGGATGGTCGAGCGAAAATCGCGGTATCCGCACCACCAGAAAAAGGCAAAGCCAACAAAGCGGTAATCGAATTTATTGCGAAGAGGCTGGCGGTAAGAAAAAGCGATGTGAGTGTGGTGTCCGGCTTAACCAACGTCGTAAAAACAATCAGGATCGACCAGATTGAGGTGGAAAAAGTGATCTCCGCCTTCACAACCTGATCGATCCTGAGATCGAATTTTATATTTCAACAATAGAAGGAACACACCATTCATTCTAGTTGTTCGTGGTTACCTGGATTATTTACCAAACGCAAACATACCCGCAATGTGCTCATGCACTTCGATTGTATTGTAAACGATGATGGAGCGATTATAGGCGCTGATTCGACCGGGGCCGGTTCCTACAGGAGCTGCTCCACCCGCGCCTCTGCCCGTACCGGTAGTTTGAATCGTGCCCCAACTTTGAGGTTCAATGGACAAAGTAAGCATTGTGATAAGACGGTCCAATCGTTCTGCCTCTTTTTGTTCGCCCTGCGTTCCTGCATCATCCTGATTTCCACCACCTGATGAGCTACCGGAGAAGACAGATTGACCACC
>CBDTZI010000298.1:0-5016 GCA_965364865.1 uncultured bacterium
GGCCACAGAGGGGGATCGTTTACTTTACAACGGCGAGTTGATTCGCCTGTGTGGATTGCGATTCAATTCATCGAGTTTTCATTTTCATTTCAGCCGCACCCGTTACCGTGATTTTCTGGGTACGAATATGCACAACACGCAGGCAATCGTGGAAGCCGGGGAGGAGTATTTCGCTAATCCGCTGGGTATTTCCGCATTAATTCTTTCAACTGGAGGTGGAATAGTATTGGGAAAACGCAGTGATCGTGTGGCTTATCATGCGGGGTATGTTCACACCTTTGGCGGATTACTGGAAATGTCGGATCGAAAAGAAGATGGAACGGTGGATGTGGTGGGTGGCATGATTCGCGAGCTACAAGAAGAGCTGGGTATCGATGAAAAGAATATTACGAATATTGCGATCACCGGCCTGGTTCGTGACGACGATCTTCATCAACCGGAGTTGCTGTTTGACGTATCTGTAAATCAAATCGCGTCAACGATGTTCAAGCAATTTGATCCCAAGCGTGGCGAGGGCGAACATACTCAGTTGGTTTATCTGGTTGATGAGCCGGAATCGATCGTGCCGTTTATTAATAACACACGTAAGGTCGCTCCGGTTGCTCAGGCGGCCCTGCTGTTGCATGGTCGACATGCATGGGGTAAGGACTGGTATGAACAGTCCTGTTATTTGCTGTATGGAGATTTACCGAAATCAGGATGAAAACTGTGTGATCGTCTCCATTTTTGGGACATTTTCAGTATACTTTTTATCCAATCGTAAATAATTCGAACTATAAATAAACCCTGCCCATCCGAGTGTATCGAATGGGCAGGGCGATCTAACATCTTAAATTTACAGATCAATTATCCCTTGATCATCTTATCGAGCTGAGCTTTCAGCAAGGCATCAAGGTTCGGCTTGGCGCCGATGATCGCATTGGTAATTTTACCGTCTTTACCTACAACGATCATCGTCGGGAAGCTGACGGCTTTGTAAAGCTTACCAACTTTGTTACCGTCGTCTTTTGCCAGTTCGAGATTAGAGCCAGCCTTCTTGAAAATACTGATGGTATCTTCAATGGAATACTCTTTTCTCATGGTCTGAACGACGTTGACAAAACGAACACCCTTGGATTCGTACGCTGCACGAACTTTATCCACGCCGGGAACCTGTCTCTTACAGTAGCCACAGTTCGGTGCGACGAAGTTCAGAACGGTTGCGGGGTGCTTCGAGAAATCAGCACTGGCGAGCGTTTTACCCTCAACGGTGGTGAGCGTAAACGCAGGGGCCTTTTTACCCACAGTATCTTCCGCCGGTCGGCGACGAGGTTTCTTCGCAGACTTGGGCTTGGAGGCGTACTGGCTTGGAATCGGCTTGCCAGCGATCAGGGCTTCCAACTGAGCGGGTACGCGTTTTTCGAGGTCGCCGATGTTACCAACATTGATGGCCTCCACTTTTCCACTCTTGCCAAGAATCACCATGGTCGGGAATCCGGATGCACCGAACAGAGGTCCGATCTTGTTCTGATGATCGATGACCAGTTCGCCTTTGAATCCGGTTTTCTTCAAAATGTCCAACACCTGGTCCTGGGAGTATTCTTTACGCATCTTCTCGCTGACGTTAATGAAACGAACGCCTTTTTCTTCGTACTTCTGACGAATGGTTTCCAACCGTGGGATCTGCTTCTTGCAGTAGCCACAGTTAGGAGCGAAGAAGTTAAGAATGGTCGCCGGGCTTTTCGCCAGAGTCGCATTGGAAATGGCTTTGCCTTCAATCGTCTTGGCGGCGAACGCCGGTGCGGCTTTGCCCAAAACCTGTTTCTTGGCAGGACGTTTGGGTGTTGGCGCTTTTGCGATTTTGGGTAGTTCCTTGCCCGCAAGAAGTGCGGTCAATTGTGTAGTCAAACGGCTTTCCAGATCGCCGACGTTCCCAACATTCACGGCATCAATTTTTCCTTTTTTGCCGACGATAACCATCGTCGGGAAACTGGTGGACTTAAAGAGTGGGCCAATGGTGTTCTTTGGGTCGTAAACTAATTCACCGTGGAATCCAACTTTTTTCATCTTCGCTTGTGTTTCTTCCAGCGAATATTCTTTACGCATGGACTGTGCCATCGCTACAAAACGAACGCCCTTGCTTTCAAACTTTTGTCTGATCGTTTCGAGTCTGGGCAATTGTTTCGAGCAGAAGCCACAGTTGACCGCGAAGAAATCCAACACGGTGACTTTACCCTTCATTTCAACCGAATTCAAAGACTTGCCGTCGGTCGTAGAAGCGGTGAATGAAGGAGCGTTTTGTCCAACCATTTCCTCCGCAGGGCGTTTACGACCCTTATTGGCTGTCCGCGTTGCCGGGGCACGAAGCGGAATGGTGATCGAGGGTTTTTCCTTGTCGTCGGTCTTCAATGTAATGGTTCGACCTGTTGCAGGAGGTGAGTATCCTGCGGGCATCTGTACCATAACCGTATACGCTTCGCCAGCGGTTCGTTCATTCAATGTGACCGTAACCTTGGGATCATCGATTGAGGCTGAGAGAACCTTGACCGGAGCTTCACCATAGTTTCTGAATCGAATCACTCGGGTGACCCCTTTGCCATCGGCACCAGGTCTGGCTTTGGGCATCACGATGGATGTCGGCTGGATATCCAGGCGTTCCGGAACGGTCGCCCGAACGACTACAGTGATTTCTTTTTGCTGATCGACACTGGTTTTCAGTTTCAGCGTTTCATTAATTCTACCGGGCGTAAAGGGTGGTACCGCTTTGACGCGTAATTCGTATTTTTGACCGGCTTCTTTTTCAATCAGCTCATATTTCAGCTTGGCGCCTGTTGGTGCCTCGAACGAAATCTCGAAAGGTTTTTTCGTGTTATTCGTAATGTTGAGCACTCGTTCCTGAGTGTCTTGCTTAATGATCTTGCCAAAGTTGGCAGAATTTGGAGTGACTTCGACGTAGCGTTTGAGTTCACCTCGAAGCTTCAATCTCAAATCAGGTGTTACGGGATCGTCAGAAGTTATAGTAATCGATTTTTCGAATCGACCGCGCAATTTTTTGCTGTTGATGGAGAAAGGGAACTTGCCTGTCTCACCGGGTGCAATCTTGCGTGGGTAGTTACCCGCCACGGTGCATCCACAGCTGGGTTTAACACGCTGGATGTTAAGTGGTTTGTCACCCTTATTGGTCAATGTGAAGGTATGCTTGATGTTAGGTCCGATCCAGATTTCGCCAAAATCGTGTACGGGTACTTCGGCGTGGATAACGGGTTTTGGGCCTTTGAGGTTTGCAGCTTTTGCAGCGTTTGCCGCTTTTCTCTGAGCATCCTGTTGTCTTGCGATTAGTCTCCCGGCGTTCGCTGGCAGATTCAAATCTCTTTCCGTTTTTGCGCCCGCAGGGACTCTGAGTTTTCGGGCATCTATCGGTTTTTGGATCTTATACCCTAAGCCCTTCTTCCTCTTCTTATTTTTATCGACGGCATAAGCGCTGGACAGACTTGCGCTTAAAACCGCCATCGCGGCCAACAACGTAAGGATGTTACGGCCCACCCTTACACTTCTTTTGTTTGTTTTCATTCTGATCATAAATCCCAATCCCTTTCGTCTCGGAAAAGACAACTTGTAAGAATCTCCTCACGACTAATTCATTACCCAAATAACGTGTTGACGCATTGAATTTCGCCGGGGTGTAAAATTTGGCGTTTGGAATACCCCCAACAGAACGTACCCGAGCGTTTCAATACGTTATTTATACTGCCAATTTTCCACTAAAAGCAACCTCGTAAATGATTAGTTACTTTAGCGTTACCGTCATTCGAGACCCCATCAACGTTGAGAATTCACAGGCTGTGATTTTTGCGGACGATCTGGTTGGAAAATCATGCCTGCCGCTCATATAACGTAACCACACCCCTATTAGTGGACTCACCATGTAACAGCCATGTAAAATAATCAAATGATGGGGAGGATTGGGGTATTTCTGTCCCTGTGGTGATGTGCGATCTCATCCGCCAATTACATACGAGTTGCCGCGAGGCTGTTGTCGTGCGACCATTAGGCCATGAATGATCCAATGCCAATGAATCGTCGTATCCTGCTGTGGGTGGCCTCCCTCGGACCGCTGGGGCATCTGCCCGCATCGGGAACCGCCACGGTCGCCATCGTCGGTTTGCCGCTGATGTACTGGATGCTGAACTGGCCCATAATCATACGGGTTATTGTGACACTCGTTGTCACTGGCGTTTCGATCTGGATTCATGATGTCGGCGATCGGTTATTGGGCGAAAAGGACAGCCGAAAACTCGTGTGGGACGAAATCGTTGGTTTTATGTTCGCGGTGGCTCTGTTGCCAGAGTTCAGTTGGGCCCTGGCGGGGTGGGCGTTTTTTATCGAACGTTTTATTGATATCATCAAAGTCCCACCAGCTAGAGGGATCGAAAAAAAGTGGCCCGGTGGATGGGGGGTGGTCGGAGACGACGTCGTCGCGGGTATCTATACTTATGTGATACTCATGCTGATGATACGATATGTACCAGACTGGGTCGGCCTGGGTGGAACGTAACCATTACGAGCCAATTCTTTCGGGGATGTCATCTTACGGGTCGTCCGTTTGATAAGCCATATAAAAAAACATACAACGAAATGCACATGCGATTCATATTGGATTTAAGATAGTTACATCCGTGAACGACATTACTTTTCAAAAACTGGAGTTCGATACGATACGGTCGATGATCGCCAAACGCTGCCGCTGCGCCTTGGGTAAAAGACTCGCCCTGTCGCTGAAACCCACCACAAAAGCGCATCTGATTGAGCAGTGGCTAAACGAAGTCCGCGAACTCGCCGCCTTGGTCGAAGAAGAGGGCGTCGCGCTGCCACCGATGGGGGGCGTGTATGACATCAAAGATCTTGTGCAGGCGTCTGCGTTTCCCGCTCCGTTAGAGCCTGACGCGCTGATCAGAGTGGCGGATACATTAGCCGCGACGGGACATCTTCGGGCGTGGTTTGACGCCATCGAAAAACCGATTCCCGCTATGCAAAGGG
>CBDTZI010000299.1:0-5007 GCA_965364865.1 uncultured bacterium
TGACCGGCGGCGTGATGTACATGATCAACCATGGTCTGTCGACGGGTGCGTTGTTTCTCATCATCGGCTGTATTTACGAACGCTATCACACACGCGACATACACGAAATCGGCGGCCTGGCGAAACCCATGCCCTGGATGGCGTTTTTCCTGGTGTTCTTTACGTTAAGCAGTATTGGTTTGCCGGGTCTGAATGGTTTCATCGGCGAATTTCTGGTGCTGTTGGGGACGGCGACCTCGCTGTCCACTGCCGACGGCAGGCCAGCGGGTACGCTGGGATATGCGTATGTGATTCCAGCGGCGACAGGAATCATTCTCGGCGCGGTTTATATGCTATGGATGTGTCAGCGACTGTTGTTTGGTCCGTTGAAAGAGCCCGCGAACACGCCGGACACTTCTGCGGGTCTGACCAAAGATTTGACGCGTCGTGAAATCGGAATTCTCACGCCCATTGCGATCTGCTGTGTGGTGCTGGGTGTTTATCCCAAGCCCATGCTTGACACGTTCGATGTGGCGATTCGGCAACACATTTTGCGACCCGATCCCTGGGATCAGAACTATCAGACGGAAAATATGATCGAGGATCAGAAAAATATAAACATCGATGTGGCGGATAATATTGATCTGCGGGTGCCACTGACGGATAAACCGCCTGTGAAATTCAATCCGGTGTTGCATCATGATGCTGTGAAAGATCTGGGTATTCCTGACGGTCACCCTCTTCAATTGGCGAGGGGGGTGGAGCCATGAATCTGACAGGTTATTTGGCGATGTTGGGACCGGAGTTGATTTTATTGATCGGAGCCTGCCTGGTGTTGATGGTGGGGTTGTCCGGGGCGTCGCGCTGGTCGGCTGCGGTTGCGCTGCTTACGATTTTCGCCGCGTTTTTCGATACGCTTCATCTGGGAATTCCTGTTGACGGCATGACCCCCATCGGTTTGTGGCTTACACCGCTGACCTTTTATACGCGATGCGTCACGTTGGTGTTGGGCGCATTATTCCTGCTCGTGAACTGGCGTCAGCCCATCGCGCAGGAACGTGGCGAGTACATGGCTATGATCTTACTTTCGCTTTTGGGCGTGTTGTTGACGGCATCCGCGAACGATCTGGTGGTTCTGTTTTTTGCGGTCGAACTGGTCAGTGTACCCACCTATATCCTGATCGCGCTGAGTCGAGACGACGCCCGTGCCTCAGAATCCGCGGTTAAATACTTCTTCCTCGGCGCGATGGCCGCTGCTCTTTTTGCATACGGTCTTAGTTTTTTATATGGCTCGATGGGAACGACCACGATGTACTCAATGGTAATGGGTGCGGGCGTTTCCAACGGACCGATCGGCGGACAGATGGGTTCCACTGCTCTGATCGGTGTGCTGCTGGTGTTCGGCGGGTTGGCGTTTAAGGTAGCTTGCGTTCCGTTTCATGTCTACGCCGCCGATGTGTATGAAGGGGCGGCGTCACCGGTTACGGGTCTGCTCGGTTTCGTTCCCAAGTTCGCTGGTTTTCTCGCCCTGATCAAAATCGTAGCCCTGTTTCACTGGGATTGGCCCGACGCTTTGTTCTGGATGATCTGGATTGTCGCAGCCGCGACCATGACGATCGGTAATGTACTGGCGTTGTTGCAAACAAACATCAAACGCATGTTGGCCTATTCGAGCATCGCACATACCGGGTATATGTTGATCGCGCTGTTGGTCGGTCCGGTCGCGGGTATGGGTCCGATGCACGACGGGGTCGCTGCGATGTTGTTTTATATTGCGGTATACGGCGTGATGAATCTCGGTGTGTTTGCACTACTCACGATTTACAAAAGCGGCGATCGCGATCTTGAAAATCTGGACGAGCTGGGCGGATTGGCCGCTCGATCTCCGATGGGAGCGCTGGGTTTGGCGATTTGTGTGTTCAGTCTGATGGGGATGCCGCCGACCGCCGGTTTTCTGGGCAAGCTTTACATCTTCAGCAGTGCGTTTTCACTGTACCATCAACATCCCTGGCATGGCCCACTTATTGCGTTGGCGATCATTGGCGTGATCAACGCAGCGATTGCGGCTGCGTATTATTTGCGTATCGTCTCTGCCGCGTACATGGGTAGAAAAGTGGCGGAGTTTAAGCCAGCTGCGGGTATCGAGGTGCGTGTGGGTCTTGCGCTTTGTAGCGTGACGATGCTTGTTTTGTTTGTCTGGCCTGTGGGGCTCGCCAATCAAGCGAGTGAAGCCACGGTTGTGCTTCGGCAATCCATCGCTCAAAACACCAGCCGGGTGACGAAGGCTGAGAACTCCTCTATTCCTGAAGTCGCCACAACAGACAGCATCTCTGCGCAATCTTCTTTTGTACAACATTAAATGGATCGTATACTTGTAAACGACACGGACAAGCAAAGCTTGTACGCGGCACTCTATTGGATGTGAGTATGAATAGGTCACTCACGCGCGAACAAGTTCGTCGTGTCGATCAATTGGCTATGGATCAGTATGGAATGACTGGTCTGGTGTTGATGGAGAACGCCGGTCATGGTGCAGCTGCACTGATTTTGAAACATTATGATTTGCCGCTGCGTTGCGTGATTCTTTGCGGACCGGGCAATAACGGCGGCGATGGCTGTGTGATCGCCCGACATTTGCACAACGCAGGTTGCAGCGTTCGTTTGATGGTCACGGGTGAAGAATCGAAACTGTCTCCGGATATGTTTATCAACTATAACATTGTAAAAGCGATGGGGTTGAATCCGGTCATAGCAGTGGACAAAGCTACTCAAACAGATTTTTTGGATCGACTTCAACCGGAGGAGCTGGTGATCGATGCGTTGCTGGGAACGGGTTTTCAGGGTCAAGTTCGCAATCCGATCGCGGAGCTGATTCAATCCGTCAATCAAAGATCGAAAAGGGCGGTGGTAGCGATTGATATCCCATCGGGCTTGGATTGTGATACGGGTTCACCGACCAATGCCACACTGATTGCAGATGTAACGATCACTTTTGTAGCCAGAAAAACAGGTTTCGACGGGCCCGAAGCGGTGAAGTACACAGGTCAGGTCGAAGTTGTGGATATCGGTGTTCCAAGTCGTGTGATGGACGATCTATCGCGTACTCACCCAAAACCATAAAAAATATCTTCACATTCTTTGGATGTTGTGTGTATCATAGGTTGTAATGAATAAATTTTACGTTCACAACCAAATATTATTGTTCCCGCATACTTGTCTTGCGACGGTAGTGTCGTGGGTGGTGTGTTTGACATCCGCGACGATGCTCATAGCAGCTCCTCATTCCTTGCCACCGGATGAACCATTAACCGGGCGTATGCTGAAACTCACGAACGATACGTTTCGTATTCGTGAAAGTGATCATTTCACGATCTGCTACGATACGCCCTACGCCACGATTCGGCCGCTCATTGGCCGACTTGAGGGCACCTACGATGCCATCGAGAGATTTTGCAAGACTCTGGACTGGTCGAACGAGTCAGCTTCAACGCGGATGGGTGTGATTCTATTTCGCCAGTTCGAGGATTATTCAAAATACGCAGAAGCGGACGGGCAGTCCGCCAACAACCTGGCTGGCTATTATTCTCGACAAACCCATCTATCCACTTTTTGTGATACGCTGAGCAGCCCGATTATGAAGGGCATTATCGATCAGATCGAGCGCGGCGAAAAACGTATCGAGCAGATGAATCAACGAAACCGCGGCGGGCGAGGTGGTCGGTCGGGTCTTCAACCGTTGATCCAGGAATTGATGTCGTTACGGCTTCAACGCGATTCAATTGTTAAACGATTCAATCGATTTGTGATTCAGCACGAAGCCGCCCATCAAATGTTGTTTAATGTCGGTGTTCACGCACCGGGAAAATACAACCCCTATTGGGTAGTCGAGGGGTTGGCCTGTCAGTTTGAAACCACACAGTCCAACCTCAAGGGAAAATTACGGAACACCAATCATTTGCGATTGTTGGATTTTCATGCGGCGGTCGGTGCGGCTCTTCACGCAAAGCGTGTATCCGTTGCGGATTACAACGAAGCTGTTCAATCCGGCAGATGGATTCCGCTGAGAGAATTTGTCACCCATCCCCAACTGTTTACAAATCGTGATGATCAAATCACTTTTCGATATGCTCAGGCCTGGGCGTTGGTGTTTTATCTTCATCGGGAATCCCCCGAAGCCTTCTCGAAATACCTCCATTCGATTTACGCGTCTACGATTGACGGTGTTCCTACTCGTGACCAACTGTTAACAGCCTATGAACGACAATTTGGGAAGATCGATCAGAACATGGAAGCGGCGTGGATCAACACGATACTCAAACTTCGACTCGACCTCAAAAAAGCGGGTCTGGAATAAGCCGACCTGGGCGAAGTCTGCCCGGAGGCATAAAGATCAATCACAAATGATTCAGAATCATCTTATCACTCCATATTCCATTGTCTGAATTTTGCCCACTGGTCGATATAATCACATGTAAATAGATTTACTGGCCCCTCTGGACGTATGGGGGTATCCTATTCCCCTTTGATTGACACGAGACGAAATCTATGAATGTGATCATCGCTGGCGCGGGCGAAGTAGGCGGTCACGCCGCGGAAGTCTTATCCGCGGGTGGACATAATGTGACCATTATTGATCGGGATGCAGAACGTTTGCGTTTGTTGGGCGAAACGCTCGATTTACGCACGCTGGTCGGCCACTGTGCGCATTACGAAGTATTACACGAAGCGGGTGTGGAGCGTTGCGATTTGATGATCGCAGCCACCCAGCATGACGAGGTGAATCTGCTCTCTGCTTCGATCGCCAAAGCCACCGGTGCGAAGAGCACCATCGTGCGCGTGCATCACACCGCTAATTTTTCACTTCGCGGCACGTCCTACGCCAAACAGCTCGGAATCGACGAATTGATCTGCCCGGAATACCTGACCTCGCTGGCGATCGCGCGAACCGTGCGCAATCCCGGTTCCATCGCGTTGGAGGAATTTGCACGCGGACAACTTTTGATGCAGCAGGTTCCGGTTGGTGCGGGC
>CBDTZI010000300.1:0-4997 GCA_965364865.1 uncultured bacterium
GGCAAAGCGACCTTACAATTTGTTTCATCGAAAAAATCTTTACATGCGAAGTGCCGATGTCGAACGTAGCTTTGGCAACAAGACCAGCTGGGATCGACCCTTTGATCAACATTTCAAGGCGTTTGCCGAACAAGCCAATGAGGCTATTTTTGATTCCCAGAATCGTTGTTGTGCATTATGCAATGATGTGTTGACCCTCGAACCCGATTTTGACCTGATCTATATCGACACGCCCTACATCAATCGATCCGGAGTCGGCGTGGATTATCGCGATTTTTATCACTTCCTGGAGGGAATGATGCAGCCGGAACATTGGCTGGTGATGATGGATCAAAAATCGAAACATCGGCGATTGCTACGAAAGTCCAATCCGTGGTGTGATCCCCAACAAAGTCACGAACAGTTTCGCCGATTGTTTGAACATTTCAGCGGGAGTACGCTGGTGGTATCCTATCGCAGCGATGGAATACCTACGGTGGATGAACTGGTCGCCTTATTGAAGCCCATCAAGCATCATGTAGCGGTAATCGACAGTTTCGCCTATCAATACGCGCTATCAACCAACCGAAAAAACCGGGAAATTTTGATCATTGCAAGTGATTAAGCCGCAGATCGAAATTTTTTGTCAGATCGTATTTTGTCTACAACAGGGTGGAGGATTGAATGGACTCAAACGATTCATCCAGTAACGATTCTTCAATATCCGTGCACAAATGATGTGATTCGAGATCTTCCATAAACCGTTCGAACATCCTCAAGCGTTTCGCCGCCAGTAGACGCACCGGTTCAAATCGAAACGAGTCCCGCAACCGAGCGGACCAGAATTGATATTCCTTTTTTCTTTTCCAGTTATCAATGACCGCTTGAACGCCCTTCCCCTCCAGCATGCCTCGTCGAATGGATGCCCATAACGGGATAAAGCCAAATTCGTTAAGGTTTAGCGCTTCTGCAAGAATTTGGGTATCGATAAATTTGGTATTGCGCTGGGAGATGTGGCGAATCGCCAAACTCGCACGTTGTAACGAATCGGGTGTCATGAGCTTGACCAGACTTTTTTCCATCATGGAGATGCCGTAATCGCGATTTGAATTCGTCAGCGGACTGAGACGTATTTCATGCTTAGAGATTTTTCCTTCTCGCCACATCTGAATCCAACCGGCTTCGATGTACAACGCAGATGCAACGACTGCGACGAGGTCCGGCTTGAATTCACTGACGATTGGAATTTGGGAGATATGGCGCGCAGCATTCGCAAATCGACTTGCGTGCTCCCAGAGGAACAAGTCAATCTCACCTTGCTTCGTTTTGATGGTCAGATCCGCACGCGCGCAGTTCCAAATCGCATCCAACTGCATATTAGACGTCGTCCCTTCCCGGTTTCTACCGAGAGTGCACTGGAACGTCCTACCTCACCAATGCTCAGACCACCATTCGTACCGGTACCCCTCCTCCATACATATTGATAGACAGATATTTGGATCCGGTTCGAATAGTTCCTCTCGCCCCCACGATCACAATTACGTATTCTATAAATTAATGCATCGGCTCTACGGTGACTCTAAGCCAGCGAAAGTGAAAGCGAAAAGTCGTTTTGATTCACAGAGAATTCTAACCGCACGCCGGGTTTTGTTAATCAGGGGGGATTGTAGCATAATCACCTGACAAAAATCCAGAAAAAAATTGACCTTTCGCAACGATTTTGAATTAAAATGCCCGTGATGCGTCACCTAAACAGGTAGGTATGACATGTAACACTGAATCACCGCTCTAATAGTTCATAGTAACAGTTACGTTTCTTCGGAGCCCAGCCTGCGTCTTCGATCGCGCTACGGATTTGCTGTTCCGTGAGCTGAAAGGTCGTTCCTGCGGCTGAAACGACATTTTCCTCCATCATCACCGATCCCATATCGTTGGCACCATAAAACAACGCGAGCTGACCTATTTTAACACCTTGCGTGACCCAGCTTGATTGAATGTTCGATATGTTGTCCAGGTAAATGCGCGCCAATGCGGTCATTCGCAGATATTCGTGTGCGTCAGCGAGCACGAGATGTTTTCCGTCGGGCAATCCTGCATCATCGGCAGGCAAGGGTTTGACTTTACCCAAAGGCGTATCCCCGGGCTGAAATGTCCAGCTGATGTAGGCTGTGAATCCTCCGGTTTCATCCTGCAAGTTGCGTATTCTTCGCAAATGTTCGATACGATCCTCGATGGTTTCGATGTGGCCAAACATCATAGTAATGCTCGTTCGCATTCCAATTTGATGTGCCTCACGCATCACGTTGAGATATTGATCGGTGGTGGTTTTACCCTGGGCGATTTTATTACGCACTCGGTCTACCAGAATTTCTGCCCCGCCGCCGGGAATGGTGTCCAGCCCGGCCTCTTGCAGCATCAACAACACTTCTTTCACACTCATCTCAAAAATTTCATGGAACGCGTGAATTTCTGGCGGACTGAACGCGTGAATGTGAATGCCGGGGAAATCTTTTTTGATAAACCGTAATAAATCGAGATACCAGTCAAACGAAAGAATTTCGGCGGGGACTAGGCCACCCTGCATTAAAATTTGTGTCCCTCCAATCGCGATCAGTTCGTCGATTTTCTTTCCGATCTCATCGAATTCTAAAACATATCCACCGGGTAAATCTTTGCGGTTTGATTCCATTCCCGGTGGGTCGGCTTTGAAGTTGCAGAAAATACATTTTGCGGTGCAATAGTTGGCGTAGTTAATGTTGCGATCAACGACATACGTTCTATAGGGTTCAGGATGCAGACGAGTCGTCACTTCATGCGCGCGACGTCCCAGCTCGTGAATCGAACAATCACGATATAAACTAAAAGCCTGCGATTCGTTGATCCGTTTTGTGGAATACGTCGAGGTTGTCGTTGTGGCTATGGTCATACGAAAACAAGCTCCTGATGGTCGGCGACCATCTCATTCATCTTGGCCAACTCCAGAAATTTTTCCATTCCCAACCGTTGTCGAGGTCCGAGATCGAATTTCAGACGCGTCGTCAGATATCGCTTGGCCAGCGTAACAGGCCAACCCAAACCCGGCCCCAAATCCTCGGCGATCATCTCCGCGGAGGCTACGCCTCGATCCCGCGACCGGGACAAAATCGCAGCCAATTCCGGCAAACGGATCGGCGTGTCCTGCTGTACCGCCCAAGCGGCAAAAACGAAAGGTAAGGAAGTCAACGACTTCCACGCGGAACCCAAATCAGTCTCGATTTCATAATCCAACAAAGTATTATTCACTACCTTGTCACCGATCAACAGCACCGCTTCACATTCGTCGAGCGTTTCTCTACCCGTGAAAGGGGTGATGCAAAGCTGTTGTCCGTACATCTCGCGCCAGATAATCCGAGCCAGTGCCACCGAGGTATGCGAATCGCCATCGACGTGCAACGTCTGAATTTTATCCGCCGGAACTCTCGAAAACACACGAACTGTCAACGTCTCACCGTCGCAACCGATACACGAATCGGAAACAAACTGCCATTTTCGATCGCCCTGCAACGTGTCAATGATCGGAACCAGGGCGGCGTCCACAGCGTTACGATCCAACAGAGCCGGCAGGCTGGCTGGCACGTCGAAAACAAGATCGACGGAGGGGTCTGTATCCAATCCCGCAACCAGCGGTTTGGCATTGAGATAGGAAACCACACCCAGTCGATACCTGTTATTTTTATCTTCTTGCGATTGCGTCATTTTGATCCCGTTTGTTCAATTCCAGATACACCGTCTTTCCACGAACAATTCCAGAAATCGTGGCTTGTACGGCACCCCATTCGATGGACCAGAGTATACAGGAAATCGACCCCATCCGTCCAAAGTCAGGGATGTGGGAACCTGTGGTTTCATCATTTTTGAAAAACCCGCCCTGCAGAGGCCTGGAGAGCATGAACAAAATCGTTGACGTATAGGCTTTTACTGGATATGTTGCCGCCCAACAACTTAAGTAATAATAATAAGTACCCGGAGGACGATCCATGAGACGCTGCTCACTCGACAACCGACAGGATGCCCAGATCGCAGGGCGATGTAAACACCGAACGACCCGGTTCTACAACTCCGCGAAAACCCTGCCGCTCCTTTTTGCAACCGGGTTCATGCTTCTCGGCGGATGCGCTGCGAAAATTTCATCGATCGAAATCACCGACTATCGCGATCCGGGCGAAGCTCATCAATATCGCGAAACATTCGAGGAAGCCTTCTACGACATCGACTCCGCGGGAAACGTCAATATCGTTCTTCGTCGTAAAAGCCCCAACGATAGCGCCGAGGGTGAGGAGGTCACGCAGGTGATTTACATTCATACGATGTGGCGCTCGATCCCCGGTATCACGGTCGCCGATAAATCTCAGATCAACGGAACCGTGACGTATGGCATCATGGGCGATCGGATGGGCGTGACGTTTGAAGGAGCGGGTTCGGTCTTTGTGGAAGAAAACAAAAACAAGAATGCCATCACCGGGTCTCTGGAATTGGCTCGACTTAAACCGACGAGAAAACTTACACAGGACAGCGCATTGTTTCATCATGCGGAAATTTCGGGCGAATTTTTCGCCGTGCGCGATCGACGCAAAGTGGTTCACACCATTAACGAAATGAGCCGCATGTTTAACCCGCTCCCGATCGTCGAAAACGCATCTTCTAAACCGTGACCACCTTTTTGTGTCTGCACCTTGCGGCGAAGCTCGGAAATCATTCACCGGGGATAAATCCAGGCACTACATGGCAATGGCGGATAAAAAGCGAGCATATTCAAGGCAGTACCCCGAGTTGAACCGGTTCGCATCGCCCGAGGAGGCTAAGAAATCCTTAAAGGCGTGGCAAAAGCAGTTAATGAAAACACCGAGGTTCTGGCTCATCCTGGTGGGCTATACCACCGGCCTCGGAGTTACGGTTGCTTTGATTCTGATCTCACTCCGCGGTTGGTTTCTACTACCCAAAAGCATGTTCGGGGGCATCGTTGGCGGCATCACAGGCGG
>CBDTZI010000301.1:0-4978 GCA_965364865.1 uncultured bacterium
TCTTTCGGTGTGTACGGTTACGATCGTTCGGTATGTTCGCGCAAGCACCGCCCAAGTCAATGAATAAGGTCAAGTAACATGATTGCGATTTGCATACCGAAACCTCGATCATCCAGTAGATCGAGAATCGTCAGCGTAGATAAAATCGCAATGGTTTGAGATGCGATCGCCACACCGAGACTGTGATCCATTTTGAGATAGTCTCGATAAGCGATTTGCAATGCCCGTATGGCACTAATAAACATCACCATACCCGCAAGGAAATCTACCTCCGTGTAGTACCATGAATTGGTAATGATCATCCAATAAGTGATCAGGAAAGTAATGGTGCAAACCAGAATGGGAAAAATAGGCATGGAGTAGGCCCAAACACGAAAAACCTGAACCGTGAGAACCTTGTAACGCTTCATGGATTGTTGGAATACCAGTAGTGAGACGAAACTCATGACGATCCAGACGATCAATGTTAGCATCGTAGAAAATAAATCAGAGCTGTTAATACTGTCCATGAATAATTGCGGAAGCATGCTGAACCAGATCCCTGTTCCAATTCTGCCGGTTTGCCAATACCACGTACCTTGCCAAAACCACATACTTAATGTGCTCATGCATACAAAACACAGGAAAAACACAACAACCATAGAGAACACCATGACACCGATTGCAGTTGGCTGCGGTGGGTCGTGTATGTCGAGCTTGGACCAGAATTTTTTCGGGCGCATGGCGCGTAGCCACGTTGAGAAAAATGATTTGATGGGCCTTTCTCGCCATCGATATTCAAACAGTGGTTTCTGGCGACGGTAGTAATCAGCGAGAACGGCATCCCAGGAAAAATTTTCACCACATTCGGGGCAGCGCGTTTCGCTTAGCCCATAAAGATGATAATCGCAGTGCAGACACTTGAGCTGTTCAATCGGCGCGACATCGGACCATTCAAACGAAAGCTTACAGGCTGGGCAGGTTGGATCGGATCGTCCTCGCAAATCCTCACCGCATCGTGAACAATGCACGTCGAACGGAATTCGATCCCAGTCTGGCCCCAGATCAGAACCATTATCAATCGTCTCTTCGGGCGAGGCTACAAGTGATTCGTCGATCGTGGATGTCATGTTTCGCTTTGACCGCAGTAGAATTTGAACCGTTTGTAATTGCGATAATACCTTCTAATGTTAATAGAATTATACACACGTCGTCCGGATTTTTCTTACTCTATGCGATGTAGCCTTATTTTTTGTGTTGCCACAGCGGCAGGATGTAAAGATAGGGGGTAAAAAAAGCTCGACTGAGGCAGCCCGATCGTGTACAATCAGTATATAATGTAGGATCGGCGGAGCTGAACAATGAAAAAACAGCGACAACAGAATAATTTCTTCACAAAATTCATCATATGCGTATTACTTTGCATGGCTGGGTTGGTCGATGCAGCCATCGTGAATACGGCTGGCTCCGTCGAAACGGTGATTCAAGAGCTTATCGACGGGGTAATCGCATCAACGACGTCAGCTACGGATTTACTCAATGCCAGTCAAAGCAATTTTCCGCTTGTGGCTTCGGGTGTGCTGGCGACAACGGACCTGGATGGCTCGAACCTTTCGTTGGGGCAGGGGTTGGGTCAGTTTCTAGATCCAACGAGATTGGATCAGCCTAACCCAGAGTCATTTGCTCTGGAATTATCCTGTTTTTCAAACGCGACGGATACCGCGTACATTGTGACCTCCACAGCCAGTGAAACCCGCACCATTTTATTCGCCGGTCCGGACAATCCTACCGTTCAATCCGAGATTCAATTTAGAGACGATCTGACACGTGAAATTCAAAGCCGGATTTATCTCAGCGGGGCCGTCGTGCTGTGGTCCACGGATGATAATATCGATTTGGATGGTTTGTTGGCGGACATCAATATCACCATCACCAACAACGCAACCAATGAAGTTCTTTTTGAAACGACGTTGGCAGTCGATGTCGTGGTGGGGGGAGCTGTAGAAACGAATACAACCGGGGATATTCGAGTTCAGCAGGTCAATATTAATTCGTTTATCAACAGTGAGCTTGACGCTGAGACCGGTGCGATTCTTCAACAGGTCGAAGAAAACGGCACGCTGATTATTTTGACCATCCCCGAACAATTCCACAATTACACTTATACCGTTACGGCGGATGTTCCATTTGTATTGGCTGCGATTATTGAAATGACCGTTCGCAATGTTCCCGGTGGTACAGGCATCGCCGCAACATTGGGTCGTCCTTTTGAAAATCTGGCGGAGTTTATCGAAGAGGGTTTGCCGGGTGTGGATGGCTCTGTCATTGAAAAAACCATCAACGGTGAGATCACACAGAGCGTCGCTGGCCTGGATGACAAACCCGAAGGTCAAACCTTGCCCGGCGTTTCACTTTGCGGGGCGTTTGGGATTGAGCTGATGATCTTTGGACTGTTTTTTCTTCCACTCAGGTTAATGCCCGGATTTCGCCGCCAACTCTAACAGCATTTTTGCCGCATTTTCCGATGCGTTTTTCTGATGAAACGGCTGGGTTATGCTGGTAAGATTCTCTATCATTTCCCGCCGCTGGGGTTCAGATTGCAACAGGCCAATCGCTTTGCCTGCGATCGGATCGGTTGACCGGTAGTAGGGCATAAATTCTGGAACGATTTCTTTGCCAGCCAAGATATTGGGTAGTGAAAGATACGGCGTGGAAATTAACCAGCGTGCGATCAAATGATAGAAAATTTTTGACGCGTTATACATTACGATCATGGGTGTGTGATGAAACGCGACCTCCAGTGTAGTGGTTCCCGAGGTGACCAACACCAGGTCCGCAGCTTCGATCAATTCTTTATGATTCCAGGGATATAATTTGGTTTTGAGTTTTTCTTTTTGGTGTAGCGATTCCCTGATGGAACTGATCAGCGGTGCGACTTGCGGGTTGGCAACAGATATTCCAAACACCGCACCGGGGATCGTGTCGACAATTTTCCTGGCCACTTCCAGTTGATCGGGCAACAGCTGTGCGACTTCGTGTTTTCGTGAGCCGGGCAGCAGGGCGATGAAGGGGGAACCCTGCTTTTTCATTTCTTCAACGACGGATGGATTGATTTGGGTTTCGTGAAACTGATCCGCAAGTGGGTGACCTACATATGTCGCTTTCACTCCCTGATCACGAAAAAACTTTTCTTCGAACGGCAAGATGACCGCTACTTCATCGACGCGATTTCGTAATTTGTGAATACGATACGCACCCCACGCCCACATCTGCGGGGCGATGTAATACATCACTGGAACGCCAGCGCCTTGTGCGCGAGCCGCCAGGGGCAGGTGTAACATGGGCGAATCAATCACCACCGCGGCGTCGATGGAGTGCATTCGCAAATATCGATCGCAGGTGGTCATCATGGAAGCCGCTCGACCGGCTGCGAAAATCGCTCCCAACAACATGGCGGAGTGAGAGGCCATGTCGAAAATCCGTTCGCATCCCGCCTCGATCATGCGCGGGCCAGCTACACCCACAAAACGAGCTTCGGGGCAGAGTTCGTGTGTGGCTCGGATCAAAGATGCTGCATGCAGATCCGCGCTGGGTTCAGCCGCACTGATGAATATGAGTGGGGGCGTGGATTTGGAATCGCTGCTCAACGCTTTGCCATTCTGCCTCGGCGAGAGGCTGAATCCTCGAAAAAAAGTTAAATTGACTATACTGATACGAGCGGGAAAGTACGCCACCCCGTCGAGTCGGTCAATGGCTTACGAGTGATAACATCGCGACCCAGGATTAGCGAAAAGCTGCTTTAGCGATGAAAAATTAGGATTTACGGTCTCCTCGGCTCGGTTATGCTGATATGGATGTGGGAGGATAGGGATACTACGATCATTCCAAATCATCCAAAACCCCCAGCTGAACCCTCAGGCGGCCATTTCTGATTAAGTGCCATTTGGAAATTTTCGTCGATTCCGACCAGAGAGGCTTGATTCTTGTATCGATATCGTTAAATTGAGGAGTTCCAGTCCATCGGGACTGAGTGATTGAATCGTTTAGCGTTATAGGAGGTGTCGTTTGGCTTCGGAGTTGGTACGCGAATTAATAGACGCCGGTATACATTTCGGCCACCGCGCAAGTCGGTGGAATCCGAAAATGGCACCATATATTTTTGGAAAACGTAACACGATACATATCATTGATATTCGCGAGACCGTCAAGGGTCTGCTTAGAGCGAAACGATTCATTGCACAGATCGTCGCCAAAGGTCAAGACGTTCTCTTTGTGGGAACCAAACGTCAGGCTCGGCTGATCGTTCAAGAACATGCCGAGCGTGTGACCATGCCTTATGTGATTGAGCGCTGGTTGGGCGGAACGTTAACCAATTTCAGAACCATTCGTTCACGATTAACGCGACTGGATCAACTCGAAACAGAAGTCGCAGATGGTACCGCTATGGAATTCAGCAAGAAGATGATTGCCACGCGTGCCCGTGAGTTACGCAAAATCAAGCGCAACCTTGATGGCATACGTATTATGGATCGTCTTCCCGGTGTGGTGGTTGTGATTGATGTGCATCGTGAGAAAAATGCACTGTGCGAAGCGAAAAAACTCGGCATCCCTACGGTATGCCTGATCGATACAGATTCCGATCCTGATTATGCAGACGTGCCGATTCCTGGTAACGATGATGCGATCCGATCGATCGGTACCATTTTGAATCATCTGGTAGACGCTGTGGAAGAAGGCCTGAAAGCTCGAACCATACCCAAGCCCGATGATTCCGATGCCAAACCGGAACAACGATCTCGTCGACCATCGACATCTCGTTCAGAAGGTCGCAAGAGTGAAGCGGTCACGCAGAAATCGGAGGCGGGTTCAACCGGTCCAGATCTGACGCCCGCGACCACTGCGGAAACGGAATCATCCTCATAAACGGCTTTGAAAGAGCGTTACGCGTTTTCGATTCTGACACCCACTCCTGTCCAAATGCGCGTTGGCGCTATTCTGG
>CBDTZI010000302.1:0-4957 GCA_965364865.1 uncultured bacterium
CATCGTTGCAAACTTGGCGGGGGCGAGTTTACTCACCATCGACAATCCAACGGGCGACAGACATAGCTCACCCACCGTGCAGAGAATATAGAACCAGAACAACCACCATGAACTAACCCTGAATTTTGCAGAAGCGACATAAAGGTCGTCCATCGCATTTCGGAAAACAGGGTCAGCGCCAGCGACTAATAATGCTTTATAATCCTTATCGCGCAGTATCACCGTCGAAACTAGTTTGCCTTCAGTTTCGTCGTAGTACACCTTGTCCGCTGCGAAACCAGCGTATCGAAGATCGAATCCAGCAGGAAGTTCAGGGATATCCACGCTGACGGAGATTTCACCTTCGCTGTTCTTTTCTGCTTTTAATGATTGATCAGAAAGTTCACGAATCAGATTCAGATAGGACTCGGATACGGTCGCACGTAATATTCGTTCGCGATCCGTATAGGCCAATACACCGTTCATATCCAGGCTACTGTCGATCTGGTTGAAATAGATTCGTCCACCGTTGACGACGTGCATATCTGAGCCAGATAAATCGGACGTACTGAATTCTTCAAATCCCTTTTTATTTTCCAAGTTTGGAGCATCGCGGAACACAACTTTACCGTCCGCCTTGATGGTTAAACCAGAAGGCAATGCCGTCAACGCAGATGTGCTGGGCTGATTTTCGTAGGTAATGGAGTTCCACATCAGCATAAACGCGGCGGCCTGCATGAAAACACCAATGGTGATTTTGGCAGGAATCGACAATTTGATTCCGCGTGATGGTAAGTATAACCACAACCAGGCAAACAAGGGAGCGAGCAGGAAAATGGCTAATGCGTTGATGGACTGGAACCAACCAGTCGGTACGGGATTCCAGTTTTTAACCCAAGCCTGCCACCATGAAGATGTTTCGGAATCAGTAGCAATGGAATCTACCCCTTCGATTACGGGATAGAGCGATGGGGGCGGTGCTTCTTGTGTAATAAATCGTTCCGTTGTCTGGTCTGCGAAGAGCGTCATAGCGCTGCCCGCCTGTTCAAACGCACTCCAGAAGAACACGACAAACACCGCAACCACATAAATCGCCAGCACGCGATCTCGAACAGCCATCTGTAATTTACTAACGATCCACGATCCCATCACGCAGGAACAACCACCACCCAATGCTAACATAGCAGCATTATCCCATTTGGTGAGATCAAACCACCACAACGCAAATCCGCCAACCACACAAGAGACAGCCAGTATCATCAGAAGAACGGGTGAAGCAGCCGCGACGCGTGGGAACATAGAAGGCGAGGTAGCTGCCTCCGCCTCCGTCATGTAATGCTCGTCTTCGGAAGTTTTCTTTTCGCTTTTAACTTCCGGTCCTTGATAGGTCACGCTTTCGGGAATCTCTTCGACATAACGTAAACCCCAGAGATAAACAATTAAACCCAATAACATGCCAACACCCGCTGCGGCAAACCCGGCGTGAAACCCCCATTCTGTGTTCACACGTAACCAATCGCAAATCAACGGCGACATAAACGCGCCGAGGTTGATCCCCATATAGAAAATCGTGTATGCGCTATCGCGTCGAGGATCGTTCGTGGGATAAAGTCGACCGACTTGAACAGACATGTTGGGTTTGAAAAATCCGTTACCGACAATCAGAAAAATCAACGCCATATAAAATATTTCGATCTGTTCAAAGGCCATACAAAAGTGGCCAATGGACATGAGTATTGCCCCAATGATAATCGCTTTTTTGTTCCCCAGATATCGATCCGCCAGGTATCCACCCAGAAGAGGTGTTAAATAAACCAAAGAGGTATACCATTTGTAGATAGAGGCTGCGTCAGCTTGCGTCCATTTGAAATAGTTGACCATGTACAAAATCAGCAGTGCACGCATGCCGTAGTAACTGAACCGCTCCCACATTTCGGTGAAAAAAAGTACATAAAGACCTTTGGGATGTCCGAGAAATTCGCCTTTTGCTGAGTGAGCCACGGGTTAAACCTCCGCAAAGTAAAGGGTGCACTTGCTACGTCGGCTGCGAACCTGTTTCGCCGCCGATCAACCAAAATTACAAAATATCGATACTTTCGTCGGAAATTCCGACCGTGATAAGTCGACGAGACTACACCAGAACCAGCCTCAACGCCAATAACTTGTGAAATTCAGCTTTCAGTTCAATATTCAACGGTTGAATTGTGATTGAGATAAGATAAAAGTTAAAATAGATGAACTCCATAAGAGAGCACTGGCTGACAAGCAGACCAGCAGACCAGTGGCACCCTGTGATCGTTTGATTCACCGAGTACGAAACAATGCCTGAATTGCCCGAAGCGGAAACCATCGCCCGACAATTGAATAATCGCTTAGCTGGTCGTCATCTGGATAAGGTATTGCATGTGCGTCGAGACATGGTGCACGGCGACCCCAGGCCACTATCAAAAATTTTGGCGGGACTGAAAATAAAAAAAATTCATCGGCGGGCGAAGCGCGTCATCTTCGATCTCGAATCTTCCATACAACTGATCTTTCATCTCGGTATGAGTGGACGGCTACAAGCGGTGGATCATGATCACCCGGTAGAAAAACATACACACCTGCGCGTTTCGATTCAGGAAACGGATGTTGATCTGCGCTTTCGCGATCCCAGAAGATTCGGCGGGATCTGGTGTGAAACGGGTAGCGCCAAACATAAAGGAAAGAAACTCGGTCCGCTCGGCCCGGAACCATTGGAAATCAAACCGACTTCGTTTCGTAAATTGTTGGATCGAAACAGGCAGATCAAGGCTCTGCTGCTAGATCAAAAAATGATTGTCGGTGTGGGAAACATTTACTGCGACGAATCGTTGCACGCAGCGGGTATCCATCCGCTTACCCCTGCACGCGATCTGGATCGTGAAGCTGTGGATCGATTGCTGCGATCGATTAAATCGATTCTGCGCCGGGCCATCAAATTCAACGGCTCAACGTTTATGGATTACCAGACCGCCAACGGTGACGACGGTTCGTTTCAAAAACAGCATCGCGTATACAACAGAGAGAGTTTGCCCTGCAAAACATGCGGCGTAGAAATTCTGCGTATGAAGGTTGCGGGTCGATCGAGTTTCGTATGTCCGCAGTGTCAAAACGAATAAAAATGTTTACCACCAAGGCACAAAGACACCAAGAAATAATAATCATTGGGGTGCCACTGGCGGCTTGTCCGCCAGTGTTCCGAGACGCGACCGTAAGGAAGCGGGCAGAGTTGCAAATTACGAATTACAAATTACGAAAAAATTGGGTGGCATGGGCAAACTTGTTTGCCCGTGTTGTAAGAAAACAGGATATTCCGCGCAAGCTCCCGACAAATCGGGATTTCATTCCGCATGCGGCTCTGGGAAAAACATGCCCGCGCTACGCTTGGGCATGGCACCCGGCATATTGTATTTACAGGTTTTACAAGATAGTATCATGTATTCATAATGTACGGGGAATCACATTGAAATACTGGAGTTGGTCGAATGCATAAACGCTTTTTATTCTCACGCGGGCTGGTTGTTATATTTATTTTCTCCGCAATACCGTCATTAACGCAAACTGCACAAGCACAAACCGATCCACAGCTCAAAACATTGACCGACGCCTACTGGCAGTTACGCATGGAGCAGTTTCCCACGTGGGCGACGTCGCTGGGCGATTATCGATACAACGATAAATTGGAAGACGTGAGCTACGAAGCCGAGGAGCGATACCGTGCGAAATTGACAGAGCTATTGGCGAATTCAACCGAGCTGAAAGTGGATCGATTTTTAACGGACGAAGATCGTTTTACTTATAAACTTTTTCAGAGGGCGTTGCGTGATAACCTTCTCAAACTTGACTGTTGGGGCCGGTTTTTGTTTTTAGATCCGCTGGGCGGACCCCACATTAATTTTCCTTTGTTGCTGGTGTCACAACCCTTTAGAAACGTTCAGGATTTTAAGGATTACATCGCCCGACTTCGCGCGTTTCACGTTCAAACCGACCAACACATCAAAAACATGCGCGTCGGCATCTCGCGCGGAATCGTACCCGCACGCGTTGTGGTGGAAAAGGTGTTACCACAAATCGAAACGCACATCGTGAAGGACTTCACCCAGAGCGAGCTTTACAAACCCGTTAAACATCTGGAAGTGTTGGAGATAACAGACCGGAAGAAAATTCGCCAGGATTTAACCCAAGCCATCCAGAAAGACGTCGTTCCGGCGTACAAAAAGTGGTTGCAATTTGTACGCGAAGAATATCTCCCCGCCTGTAGAGAAAAAGTGGGTATCAGTGCCATTCCCGGCGGCGACAAAATTTACGAAAAATTGTCCTATTGGAATACGACGGTAAAACTTACGCCCTCCGAGATACACGAAACCGGATTGTCGCAGGTCAAACGCATTCGCAGTGAGATGGCGAAAATTCAAAAAGAGGTCGGATTCGCCGGGTCGCTCGATGATTTTCTTGCGGATATGCGCAGCAATCCTCGGTATCGATTTCGATCCGGCGATGAATTATACAAGGCTGCAGAAAAAATCTTGAATCGTACCAAGCCGTTAATGCCACAACTTTTTGGTAATTTACCCAAAGCGGACTGTGTGATGAAAGTCATCGAATCGTTTCGAGCCGCTTCCTCGCCGGTCGCTTATTACAATCCCTCGCCTGAAGACGGGTCACGCCCGGGCTACTATTACATCAACACCTACGCACCGAAAGAACGACTACGTTTTACACTCGAAGCGTTGACCTATCACGAATCGATTCCCGGCCACCATTTTCAGATCGCGCTCGATCAGGAAAACATGGACTTGCCAAAATTCAGACGATACGGATCGTTCACCGCATACGTCGAGGGTTGGGCGCTTTATACCGAAAAACTGGGTTACGAGATCGGCGGTTATACGGATCCCTATTCGCGGTTTGGACAATTGACGTTTGAGATGTGGCGGGCGTGTCGTCTGGTCATCGA
>CBDTZI010000303.1:0-4957 GCA_965364865.1 uncultured bacterium
TTTGTCTGACAGGTTTGAACACGGGCCGACTGGGCATCGCAGCTCAGGCGACCGGTATTGCAGAAGCCTGTCTGGATGAATCGACAAAATACGCAGCGACCCGCGAACAATTTAATCAACCTATCGGTAAGTTTCAGGCGGTTGCAAATATGTTGGCGGACAGTGCGGTCGAACTGGAAGCGGCCAAGGCGTTGATCTGGCGGGCGGTCTGTGCGGAAGATCACGGAACCGCAACTCGCAGCATGTATTCGATGGCTAAGCTGTATGCGTCTGAAAGTGCAAACCGGATTGCTTATCGAGCCGTTCAGGTGCACGGTGGCACGGGTTATGTCAATGAATGTCGCGTGGAGCAGCTTTATCGTGACGCTCGCATCACCACAATTTACGAGGGTACGAGTGAGATTCAACGCCTGGTGATTGCGCGAGACCTTGCCAAGCTGTAAAATCGCTTGATGTGACCATGAAAACAAAATACGTTATAATATAGATGTTAAATTAGTTAAGGAATATCGTTTTATTCACAACTTTGGCTATGACGTAAGGATTAATAAACGAATGGATTTTGAACTATCAGACGATCTTGTGGCTCTGCAAGACATGGCCCGAAAATTTGCGGCTGAGCATATCGCGCCACATGCGCGTGAGTGGGACCGAGAGGCGAACATTTCACGCGACGCTGTAAAAAAATTGGCTGAGCTGGGATTTCTTGGGATTTTCATTCCCGAAGAATATGGCGGGTGCGGATTTGGCGATCTTCAGGCGACGGTCATTATGGAGGAGATCGCTCGGCATTGTGGTGCGACGGCGTTGATGCTGGACGCCCACAACGCCTTGTGTTGTGCTCACTTCCTGATCGCAGCCAGTGAAGAACAAAAGAAAAAATATCTGCCAGCTTTAGCCAGGGGCGATTATCTCGGTGCATGGTGTTTGTCCGAGCCGGGCTGTGGTAGTGACGCTGCGGCGTTACAGACAACGGCCGAGCTGGATGGCGATCACTGGGTACTGAACGGCTCCAAGCATTGGATCACCAACGGTCACTATGCAGGTGTTTATGTTGTGACCGCTAAGACTAAACCCGATGGCGGCCCCAAAGGGATCAGCGGGTTTATCGTCGAGCGTGACACACCCGGATTAATCATTGGCAAAAAAGAAGACAAGCTAGGGATGCGCGGCTCGGACACGGTGGGCTTGACGTTTGATCAATGCCGAATCCCCAAGGAAAACCTTTGCGGTGAATTGAACGAGGGATTTATGCACGCGATGAAGGTTCTCGAACGAGGGCGGATTACCATTTCTGCGATGTCGGTCGGACTGGGCCGCGGTGCGTTGGAAGAGGCGCTCTCTTATGCCAAAGAACGCACGGCATTTAATAAACCAATTTTTGATTTGCAATCTATACAATTTATGTTGTCTGACATGGCTATGGAAGTGGACGCCGCACGATTGCTGACGCGAAAGGCGGCAATCCTGGCTGACGATGGCAAGGAATGTAACCACGCCGCATCCATGGCTAAGCTTTTTTCTTCGGAAATGGCAACCCGTGCCTGTATGGATGCGATTCAAATTCACGGCGGTAACGGGTATACCAAAGAGTTTCCGGTGGAGCGATACATGCGTGACGCCAAACTTTGCGAAATTGGTGAAGGCTCTTCCCAGATTCAACGCGTGGTGATCGCTAAAAAATTACTTGATTTTTGAGAATAACAACTATGAATTTTGAACTCGACGAAGATCATCACATGTTGCAGGAGCAGATTCGCGATTTTGCGATGAAAGAAGTGGCTCCCGGGGCTGCCCAGCGCGACCGTGACGCGAAACTCAGCGATGAGTATTTGCAACAGATCGCCGCGATGGGACTTTTTGGTATTCATATCCCGGAAGAATATGGCGGAGCGGGGCTGGGTGCGATCGCTACGACGATTGTGGTGGAAGAAATTTCCAAAGCCTGCGCGGGAACAGGGGTGCTTTTAAGTGCCCATCAATCGTTGTGTGTCGATCCGATCATGACTTTCGGCACCGATGAGCAGAAGAAAAAATATTTACCCGGACTGGCTTCGGGTGAAACGATCGGCTGTTTATCATTGACTGAGCCGGGCAGCGGAAGCGATGCCGGAGCAGCCACCTGTAGAGCGGTGTTCAAAGATGACGGCTGGCATATTACGGGAACAAAAAATTTCGTCACCAACGGCTTTGAATCGGGTGTAATGGTTTTGATCGCGGTCACCGATCCCGATGAACCCAAACGTCGATTGAGCGCGTTCATTGTCGAAAAAAATACACCCGGATTGCGTCTGGGAAAACTCGAAAAGAAACTGGGTATTAAATGTTCATCCACAGCGGAATTTGTTTTTGAAGATTGTGTGGTGCCTCATGATGCACTGCTCTTCGAGCGAGGCCGGGGGATGAAAGTGGCGATGACCACGTTGAATGGCGGACGAATTGGTATTGCTGCACAGGCGGTGGGCATCGGACAGGCGTGTTTGTATGAGGCCACGAAGTACGCGCAGACGCGCGTGCAGTTTAATCAGCCGATCGGAAAATTTCAGGCGATTCAAAACAAGCTTGCGGATATAGCCGTGGGTGTTGAAGCCGCTCGTGCGCTAGTCTATCGTGCGGCGTGGCGTAAACAGGCGGGTCGTGAATATGTTCAAGCCGGTGCGATGGCGAAATTGTTTGCATCGGAAATGTGCAGTAAAGCCGCCAACCACGCGGTGCAGGTGTTTGGTGGATATGGTTATTGTAACGATTATCCAGTCGAACGTTTTTTACGCGACGCCAAAATCACCGAGCTGTACGAAGGGACCAGCGAAATACATCGACTGGTCATCGCCCGAACATTGGCGGGTTAAATCAATTTTCAGCAGGAAAACATCAAGGAATACAACATGGCCAATCAAGATAAACAAATAGCTGTCATCGGTGCGGGAACGATGGGGCGGGGAATCGCCCAGACGTTTGCCCAGTCAGGCTTTGAAGTCAAGTTATACGACTCGTACGAACCGGCGATCGCGTCCGCGACTTCGCAGGTCAAAAAAATGCTTGATCGTGCGGTGGAAAAAGGAAAGATGTCCGCCGAAGATGCAGCCGCGACATCGAAAAGAATAAAGCCGGTGAATAGCGTGTCAGATATTGGCCCGTGTTCGATGATTGTCGAAGCGATCATTGAAAAACCGGAAGCGAAAATCGAAATTCTACAAAGCGTGCAGTCGCTAGTAGAAGAGGGTGGCATTCTCGCCTCTAACACCAGCAGCATCAGCATCACCCAACTTGCCGCCGCCGTTGAAAGACCAGATCGATTCATCGGTATGCACTTTTTTAATCCGGTTCCGCTAATGAAGCTGGTCGAAGTCGTGCGCGGATTACAAACTTCTGATGAAACCGTAGCGGGCACGGTAGAGCTAGCCAAAGCAGTCGGAAAAAGCCCGGTCGTGTGCAACGATCACCCCGGATTCGTTTCCAACCGCGTGCTGATGCCCATGATTAACGAAGCTGTGTTTACGTTGCAGGATGGCGTGGCCACACCGGAAGCGATCGACGAGATTATGAAGCTGGGTATGAATCATCCCATGGGGCCATTTGCTCTGGCGGATTTGATCGGTCTGGACGTCTGTTTGGCGATTTTAGAGGTGTTACACCGCGATCTGGGCGAAGATCGCTATCGCCCCTGCCCGTTATTGCGTAAAATGGTGTTGGCGGGTCGGCTGGGCAGAAAATCGAAACATGGATTTTATTCGTATGAGTAAGACAGAAGTTCAACTGAATATCGACGGAACGCACGCGAGCATCACGTTTACCACTGAGAGTGGTGTCAATGTAATGTCGCCCCCTGTATTACATAGCCTGGGCGCTGCGATCGCACGTATTAAAAAAGAATCCGCGGTGCGCACCGCTACTATTCAGGCGGAAGGAAAGGTTTTTCTAGCCGGGGCAGATATCAAAGTGATGTCTACTTACAGTGTTGAGGATGGCCGAGAGTACGGAACGATGGGTCAGGGGATGTTGGATGATCTTGAATCGTTACCCTGCATCACGGTTTGTTCCATCAGCGGCATGGCTTTGGGCGGTGGTTTGGAGCTTGCGCTGGCCTGCGATTTTCGGATCGCGGTAAAACATGCCCACCTTGGCTTGCCCGAGGTCACACTCGGACTGATTCCGGGTTGGGGCGGTATCATGCGATTAAGCAGACTCATCGGCCCATCCAAAGCCAAGAAGATATACCTTTCCGGCATGCCGGTATCCGCGGGCGATGCCGTCGCGTATGGCCTGGTCGACGAAGTGGTCAACTCGGTTGAGGATTTGCATTCGCGAGTGAGTGCTTTTTGTAAGTCATTCCGTCGAGCCGCCCCCGAGGCGGTTGCGTTGGCTAAGCACGCCTACCGAGACCACGATGATTTAACGGCTTTCGCAGATTGTTTTGCCACGAAGAATTGCCGCGAAGGGATCAGAGCCTTTTTGAATAAACAAACAGCCTCCTGGATGGAGTAAAGAGATCAATGAGCGTATCGCCCGTAAGTCGAGCCACCCCTATGAAAATGAATGAAGACGATGTAAAGCCTTTTGTAGATGCGAGCGACATTAGCGCGTTCGATCCACAACAATCGCTGGGCGAGCCGGGTTCGTTCCCCTATACCCGCGGGCCTCATCGAACCATGTATCGCGATCGTCTCTGGACGATGCGCCAGTTTGCCGGGTTTGGATCCGCAGCCGATACCAATCAGCGATTCAAGTATCTGCTGGAACACGGAACGACGGGACTGAGTACGGCTTTTGATTTACCCACGTTGATGGGGCGCGACAGTGACGACGCTTTGTCTCTGGGTGAAGTGGGGCGTTGCGGTGTAGCGATTGCATCGCTGGCGGATATGCGGGTGTTGTTCGACGGGATTCATCTGGGCGATGTCAGCACGAGCATGACCATCAACGCGCCGGCTGCGATTTTGTTGGCGTTTTATGTGGC
>CBDTZI010000304.1:0-4953 GCA_965364865.1 uncultured bacterium
GCCCGCCCCGAGAAGCACTACCGCCAACACACCTATGATTAATTTTCTTTTTTTATCGTCCATCTATACTTCTCCGCTAATTTCAAGTCCGCTATTTTTCAAGCACTGCAAGTTTTAGGTATTGTCGTCTTGTGCGATCATGCTTCAGACACAAATAGTATTGACCTGAATGCGAATCGGGTCAACTTTTGAACCGGCTACATGTCGCACACAATCGAGCGGAATCGTGTTCCACTCCCTATTGGACGCTTTCTAAACATCTAAAGTTCAGAAAAATATACTGTTTTTTCGTGAAAATCACTCGAATATTGCGGATGGTGGCCAAAATTCCGCCTTTTCGACTGGAGATCGACATGTTTCGGTCATTTTGTTGGATGAAGGGTGGATGGATTGCGGGATGGGTGGGGCGTGGAGGAAGAGTCTAATGTAGCCCATATCGTTTTCGATAGGTGTGAGCGAATGGTTTTAATCCGATAATTAAGGATATTGAAGTGGGTTGAGTTGACGGGGTGGATGGTTTTGATATCCTCGCGCAGCTTGATGGTGGATTATGGAATGATGAGTTCTACCCTCGTGGACGTGCCTTGTGCGGTCGTACCCGGTGCGGTCGTGCCTTGTGTGGCCCGATCGGGGTCGGGATTTGACCGATCGAAGATTCGTAATGATTGAAGAGGCTTGAAGGTAATGATGAAAATCGGATTTAGTTCGTTAATCTGTCCCACCTGGAATTTGGAAACGATCGTGACCCGAGCGAGTGAGCTTGGTTTTGATGGGATTGAGCTGCGTGGATTGTGTGGTGAACTACATTTGCCTATGGCGGCTGAGCTTTCAGGTGATGCGGATGGCGTTCGTAAACTTTTGCAGGACCATAACGTCGAGTTGGTTTGTCTGGGGGCGTCCCCCACGTTGACCTCGCGCGATTCCAGCGAGCTGGCCCGTCAGAAAAGTGCCATCATTGAATTTATAGAATTGGCTGCCCGCCTGGGCTGTCCAAATGTAAGAATTTTTGTGGGTGAAGTTCCCCGGCGCGACGATCGTCAAATGTGTTTGTCGAGAGTGGCAGCTGCGTTGATTTCGCTGGTGCCGGTGGCGACTCGTAATCAGGTGACGTTGTTGATCGAAAACGGTGGCGATTATTGCAGCAGCAGCGACCTGTGGTTCCTGGTGGACGCGGTGGGTCATCCGGCGATTCAGGCTTGTTGGAGTCAGTGTCACGCGATGAGTTTGTCTGAGCGGCCGACGAATTCGATCCCTCGGTTGGGCGGAAAGATCGGGCTGGTTCATGTTTGTGATGCGGATTTTGATGAGCAGGGTGTGCTGCTGGATTATCAGACCCCGGGTCAGGGTCAAACTGAGATTTCACGTCAGATCGAATTACTCAAAGGTATGATGTATAACGGTTATTTGATGTTTGAATGGCCCAAGCTCTGGGTGGATGCATTGCCCGCGGCGGAAACGGTGTTGCCGGATGTCGTGTCTTATTTGCATGGTCGCCTGGACAACAAGCATAAGATTTTAACGGCCTATAAAAATGACAAAAACGCGCCACGTTTATCGCCCGGGTTATCGCCCGTAGAATAGACGATGGCTGCGGAATCATGCCCCCGGCCCTACTACCCGATGATGACATCAGTGTGTACGAAGTGCGCACGATCTGAGTTCATGATGATGTTTTCAGGGTTCCTCTATTGGGCGGGGTGTCGCGGGTGGCTTACGAGTTACGATATTTATTTTCGCAGACGGGTTGGATTTTCTGGGCGCTGGTGAGTGTTGCGGGTGTCAGTCTCGTCAGTTTTCGTCATACTACACATACCATGTTGCGTATCGCTTTCGTGCTTTCTCTGAGTATGTTGGCGGCCTGGATTTTTTTCCGAAATCCCACCGGTAGCAGCCCGCTGCACTCGGTTTCGTGGTTGTGCGCGGCGCTCTGTTTATCCTGGACGGTTTCGGCTTCGATTGTGCTGGCGGTGGTTCCCCGGAAAGAACATGCGGAGCTTCATGAATCTGGATTTGTTCGCGTGTGTCAGATCATATCCTTGTTGTTTGGTGTTACATCGGTCATCCTGCTCACGGTGTTGTTGTCGATGCGCATGATCGATGTGGGGATGGATTTGATGCGCGGCTATCCGGGTCAGCCACTTCGGGATTATGGATTTCATGCGGAAGGGCTGGGGAGTTTGGGGTTACTCCTGGGGGCGTCGTCCCTTGCGTTTATCATGTCGAAGGATCGACGGCTGGTGAGCTGTCAATGGTGGCTCGTGGTGATGATGGCGACGTGGGTATGTCTGTTGCAGCCCATCTATTCAATCGCGCCTACGGGTCGATATGAACGATCGCCAACCACCTTGATTTTGTTGGTGGTTTGGACCCTGATTTTTTCGATCTCGGTGTTTTTCACGGGTCGAATGGAAACTAAGCGACGTGGGAACAGATCGATTTTCCATCTTTCAGACCAGGTCGATCCATTCAAGCGATTGCCGGGTTATCGATTGAGTTGTGGAATTTTAACGGTGATGATGGCGATTCTTGTTTGTTATCATTATCTGGTTCCGATTGCGGCTCAAATCGGTGGGTTTCGATCTTCCATTTTGATTGTCACCTGTTGCGCAATGCTGAGCGGTTTTTCCAGCTTCATGCTTACGACGCGACTGTGGAACGGGTATCTCGCGGATGCCTCTTTTGGGTTGGTTTCGTTTGGTTTGTGCGGTCTGGCGCTGTTGACCCTGCCATCGCAGCCTGTGTCTCTGGATGTGCACTATCCGAGAATTTTTACAGCCATGATGGTCGGGTTGTCGTTGGCGGCGGGGCTATGTACCTTGCTGGTGACGATCCCGCGATCACGATGGTCCGAATTATTCGGAGCAGAGATGACTTCCAAACTGATTTCTGTGGCGAAACGGTTTGCTTTTTTTAACGCGGTGATGGCGTTGCTGGCGTCGGCGTTAATGGCGACCTGGCCACGATTGCCGGGGATATCGACATTGGACGACTCTATGGGGCGAGTGAGTGCGGGATTGGGTGCGAATTTGTTGTTGCTGCTTGTGTTGTTGTGGAGTTCGCGGCGTCTGTTGCGGTTTACATTTCATATTCTCACCGCACTGGCGGTGATCTCTGCGGGTGGATTTATTCTGGTTCGCATGATACCTTTTAGCTCTCAAGTGGCATTGTAAGGGCATAGGGTTGGGGGGATGAGATAGGCAACGTGAACACCAAACGTGTTGAACGCTTATTAAAAATCATACAGACACTCGAATCGCGGCGAACGTCTACCGTGGAAGAGTTGTCGGAGATCGTCGGGGTGTCGCGACGTACGGTGTTTCGGGATTTGAAAATACTCGAAAGCTCGGGCATCACCTATGAGTTTGATCGGGCGAATAAACAATATTCCGCATCGCGTTCGACGATGCTTCCCCCTGTCACGCTGACGCATTCCGAAGCGTTGTCGATTTTGATTGCGACCAGACTGATGTTGAATCATCCAGCGGCGATGGATACTTCCGCGGCGACTTCGGCAGGGATTAAAATTGAAAGTATGTTACCTGCGCCGATCATTGATGAACTGGATCCCATGCTGGATCGACTGGAAACCCGTTTCACTCCTTCGTCCGATGTCAAACCGATACTCGATACCCTGAGATTGTTGCAATCCATTTTGATGGAGCACAAAAAAATCAAGGTGCACTATGACTCTTACTACGAAGACGAGCGTAAAATAGATGTAACCATGCATCCCTATCGTCTCGCCTATATCCATCGTGGTTGGTATCTCATTGCGTTCAGTGAAAAACATGATGCGGTGCGCACGTTCAAGCTGGAGCGCATGTTGCAGATTAAATTGTTGGAGGATGAGTATACGATCGATCCGGATTTTACACTGGACGATTATTTTGACCATGCGTGGTTGATGATCAAGGGGGATCAGCGTTTTCATGTGAAGGTGAGATTTTCACCGATGGTGGCGGCTAACGTGGACGAAGTTCGCTGGCATAAAACGCAGCGCGCGTTGTATGAGTCTGATGGTTCGTTGTTGTTTGAGGTGGATGTGGATGGACTGGCGGAGATTTCCTGGTGGTTGTTAGGTTATGGTGGGGAAGCTGAGGTGCTGGAGCCGCCTGAATTGATTCAGGCGTTGACGAAACAAGTCTCGAAGATGCGGGCTTTGTATCCAGAGGATGAAACCTCGAACCCATAGGGTGGGGGGATGACAAATTTATGCGGGCGATGGTACAACGTATTTCTCGAGCGTCGGTGACGGTGGATGGATCGATCGTCAGCGAAATAGATCACGGATTGTTGGTCTATCTGGGTATGGAGCAGGGTAATGGCGACGAGGATGTTGGGTATATCGCGAACAAAGTCAGCCAACTGCGCATTTTTTCCGATGACCAGGGTCGTATGAATCAAAGTGTGATCGACGTTGGCGGAAGCGTTTTGGTGATCAGCGCGTTTACGTTGCAGGCCGATGCCAGGAAGGGGAGGCGACCCTCGTTTGAACGGGCGGCCTCTGGCGAGCTGGCTGAGTCGTTGTACGAACAATGTTGTGACGCGATAACGGCAAATGGAGTCGCCGTACAACGTGGGATCTTCGGTGCGATGATGGATGTACAATCGGTAAACGACGGGCCGATTTGTATCTTGCTTGATTCGCAAAAAAACTTTTAGGCGATGCCCGCGAGCGGGCGGATATGCTTGGTCAACGTTTCAACCGTTTGGGGTTTGGAAAGATCAAACGGTAGAAACATACCATGATTGTGATCACTGGCAAGGATGATCATCTGATCGTGTAACACGTCGTACCCCGTTTCCTGGGGTTGGTGGCCACAGATAAATACATCCACATCGAGCAAATCTCGCAAATGGCTCAACGTATCCGCGGTTTGGTATCGACCCCAGACCAGTTTGTGCAACGAGCCCTGATCATCATAATCGTCATGGTGTAACGGTTTGTTCAAG
>CBDTZI010000305.1:0-4953 GCA_965364865.1 uncultured bacterium
TACGCCTCCATCTCAATGCTCGAATCCGCCATCCGCGGACGAACCTCTATCTAATCCACGATTTGTAGTCCGATAGAATCAACGGGTGGGGTTACGTCAAAAACCTGCTATAATAAAGGAAGTGAAAAATACGTTCGAGGTCGGGGTGAATCCACATCGCCCAGGTTTTTTTCGACGTAGGTTCGGCAAAGATTTTTTCTTTTCCATAAATAATGAAGGTGTTTTGAACACGATGTCGCAATTTTTATCACAATCCATGTCGCAGCAGATGAGATTGGAACAGAGGCTTACACCGCAACTGATCCAGTCGATGGCAATTCTGCAAAAACCGGTGGCGGAGCTTGAAGCGTACATTCAAGAATCACTCGAAACCAACGCGGCGCTGGAAATCGAAGAGCCCAAAGCGATCGAGGATGACGCCGAGGCACAACAGCGCAACAACGATCGAATCGCCACGCAAGAACGAGAAGACGACCACTTTGCCAGACTCGAAAAATTTACGCGAAACAATCGAGATTTCGATTCGGATTGGAATGATCGCGCACCGCAGCGAACAAATCGTGTGTCGTCGAACGGCGATCGTGATGCCAAGATGGGGGCGATGGCCAACACCGCCGGTCGGGAAATCAGCCTGCACGAACATCTACTTGAACAATGGTCGCTGTTGGACCTTGATCAGGAAGTCGACCTGGCGGGCGAAACCATCATTAACTATCTTGATCCCGATGGTTATTTACGAACTTGCATTGACGAACTTTCCGAAAAACTAAAAAAACCCATCACCCCGGAAGCATTTGAAAAAGCGCTGGTTGAAATTCACAACCTGGAACCCGCCGGAATCGGTGCCCGCGATGTGATTGAGTGCCTGTTGCTGCAACTCGACCGACTCCCCGGAGATAATGGTGTCGAACGATCCTTGATCAAAGATCATCTGGACGATGTGATTCATAATCGTCTTCCGCTGGTGGCCAAGGCGACGGGTTATGCCATTGGCGAAATCAACGAAGCAATCAAGGCGATGAGTTCGGTGCTTTGTTTACATCCGGGCTATCTGGTAGGTGATCGATCGGTCCCGGTGATTCGACCGGACGTAATCGTGGAATATGCAGAAACCGGCGGCGGACTCGAAGTTCGTTTGACCCGTGGCAACATGCCCAAGTTGAAAATCAGCGACGAGATCAGTACCATCGCCAAGTCCAAGGAAAATGGAAAGAGCGCACGCGATTTTGCCAAGAAACATGTGGAAGAGGCAGCTGCGCTCATCGACGCGGTCACCTTTCGACGCAACCGTCTGCTTGAGGTGGCGAAAACCATTATCGAAAAACAGCGTGATTTTTTTGACATCGGCCCGGAAGGATTAAAAGTCTGTCGCATGAGCGATCTGGCGACCGAACTCGAATGTGATCCGTCAACCATTTCGCGAACCGTCGCGGATAAATACATGCAATCGCCGCGTGGGATATATCCGCGACGTTACTTTTTTACCGGCGGCACTGAAACAGACAACGGCCAAAGCATGGGCTGGGACCGGGTCAAAACCCGTGTACGCGAACTGGTGGACGCGGAAGATAAAAAATCACCGCTCAACGATGATAAAATCGCAGATTTGCTGGATCAAGAAGGAATCCACATCTCCCGCCGAACGGTGGCCAAGTATCGCCAGCAACTCGATATCCCAGCCGCCCGCCAACGAAAAAAATATTAACCACCCACAATTCCTTTTTTCTTTGCTATAATTGTTAGGCCATGAAACATACTGCGTTAACTCTGGGAAACATTCAACTCGACGTACCCTTTGTGCAAGCGGCGCTAAGCGGGTATAGCGATCTTCCCATGCGACGTGTTGCCAGAAAATCGGGCGCACCCTATACGCTCAACGAAGTGATTCTGGACAAAATGGTCACGCTGAAAGGGAAAAAGCAGAAACAGATTTTAAACGTACCCTCGGACGATCATCCCGTGGGCGGTCAGTTGATGGGATCCAACCCGGACGATTTCGCGCCAGCTGCGGTGGCGATGGTAGATGCCGGGTACGACGTGATCGACATCAACTTTGGTTGTCCGGTGAAAAAAGTGTTGGGCCGGTGTCGCGGCGGGTTTTTATTGTCCGAGCCTGAAACCGCATTACGCATTATCAAACGCGTGCACGAAGCCGTAAGTGATCGAGTACCGGTAACAGTCAAAATGCGACGCGGAATGGACGATACTCGGCAGAGCGAAAACAATTTTTTTGAAATCGTCGACGGTGCGTTCGAATCCGGCGTATCGGCGATCACGGTGCATGGCCGAACGGTGAAACAAAGATACATCGGCCCTAGTCATTGGCCCTTTCTTCAAAAAGTTAAAAAACACGTCGGCAATAAAACCATTCTCGGCAGCGGCGATCTGTTTTCGGCGGATGCGTGTATGCGCATGATTCACGAAACCGGAATCGACGGTGTGACCATTGCTCGCGGTTGTATCGGGAACCCCTGGATTTTTTCGGAGTGTCGGGCGCTGTGGGACGGTCAACCGTTGCCACCGCCGCCCACGATTTCGCAACAACGTGAGGCGATCGAATATCATTTTGCGCAAATCGAAGATTTACACGGCTCGGACATGGCTCCGCGCATCATGCGCAAGTTTGGCCTCAAATACTCTGAGCATCACCCTCATGCACGTAAAGTTCGTGACGGTTTTCTTGCGATCAAATCTGCGGATGATTTTCGGTCGTTGCTGGACGTCTGGTACGACGCAAAGCGCGAATGGCCCGAGGTGATCCGCCGCGATGGACACGGCGACCTCATCGCTGCCGGTGCGCAGTTGTGATACCGCTTTTACTCGAACAACCCGTCAAACTTTTTTTTCTCTGGCTGACGGTGCAACTGGTTGTCACGGTCTACTGGCGGATGAAGCGAAATCTGCAATCGGTCAAAGCCTTCTGGATTTTCTTTTTGATGCTACCGGTGTTGGAATCGGTTTGTCTCTATGTGGTCACGCCGCGTGAACAGATTCAACAACTCTGTCACGATTTAGCTGATCATGTACAGAAAAATGATGCTGAGTCTATCGCCGAAACCATCGACGATTCGTTTGAAGCATCCGGCTATGAAAAAGACGAACTGGTTTTGCGAATCGAGGATGCGGTTGAAAAATACAACCTGAGCGATATGGATCTGCAGCGCATTGAAGTTCAATTTCCCCCGGATCAAAAAAACAGTGCGGATGATACAGCCATCGCAGAGTTCGACGCGACGGTGGTGATTACATCTTCCGAAAGGCAATACGAACCGATTTTATCACGATGGCGCCTCACCTTTATCCGCCGAGAGCATATTAACCAACAAGCCGTGTGGAAAATCACGCACATCAACGTCTTACCCCGCCCGTTCTCGCCGATTCGATCATTAAGGCAATGTTTACAGTAACATAACACCGAGACGCAACCGTGAGGGAGCGGGAATAAAATGAATTGATGCTACAACTGCGCGACGAAGCGTTGTTCGTTGTTACTCCCCTCCTTACTAAGGAGGGGTTGGGGGAGGTTTCCTTTCAAAAACGAATTACCCCCTCAATCCCCCCTTATAAAGGGGGGAAGCTTCTGGGGAGATCTTCCGACCTACTCTACGTTCTATTACATCGATCGACACTTTCATTGACGCTAACGATATATAACGCTAGCTTGTTTGCGTGAAACTCTTCATCAAAAACCTGTTGTTCACTTTGATTATTCCCGGCTCGGTGGCTGGTTACGTACCCAACTATCTTTCGCGCGAGGCAACGGCCGTGTCCGGTGTCTGGCCAATACTTTCATACATTTTATTTGTGGTGGGTGTCTCGATTTATCTGTGGTGTCTGTGGGATTTCGCCACCTTTGGCCGGGGCACGCCCGCACCGATTGACGCACCCAAAAAATTAGTGATTCGCGGCCTATACCATTACACGCGAAACCCGATGTATGTGGGCATGCTGACAACCGTTCTTGGCTGGGTCGTGATGTTCCAGACGTCGAAACTTTATATTTATATTCTACTGTTCAGCGTCATTTTCCACGTAGCTGTCGTCTTCTACGAAGAACCGCATCTGAAAAAATTATTCGGAGAGGACTACGAACAATACTATTCGCGCGTGGGGAGATGGTGGCCGAAATTCATCAAATAACGTCGTGTATTGTGTGAGACGTTGTGTAGGTCGGGCTTCGTCCGCCGAGTTATGTCGTGCAAAGCACGACCTACATCTACTTCGAGTCAGACCTACGATTGATCCAGCTCTTTTAGGAAACGAAAATCGAAGATGCCGGTGTTGTGGCCGTCGGACCAGTGAAGCTGGATCGCATAATTGCCCACCAGATTCGCAGACATCACACGAACACCGGCTGGATCAAATTTCAAAATGTTTAGCGGGTTGTCGCTTTGCTGTGTACGCTCGGTTTTGCATTGCGCACAGGGGCAGACCTTACGCAGTGTGTCCATTGGAAAATTGCTCTGCGAACCATCCTTCCAGTCGATCAACAGAAGTTGTTCCTTGATTTTCACTTTCAGATCGCGCGGTGCGTTTGAATCGTCGTGCGGCTGTTGGTATACGTTCTTTTTTTCGTTCTGCGCGGCGTTGGATGGCTCAGCCATAAATACAAATCCTTAATAAACACTCGGGTTACGATTGAGTATTGTAAAACACTGGCGGGCAAGCCGCCAGTGGCACCCGACATTGTAAGATTATAGAAATTCGTAGCACATGCCGGCGCCTTCGGCTTTGGCATGGCACCCGATACCCATATAGGGCGTCGCTACAGGGAATGTTTCGGCGTTTGGTCTTGCAGGACGCGAACGACATCCTCCACGACGGCGTTCATTTTTGCGAGCGACAATTGCGTGCGGGCGCCGATGTGCGGTGTAAACAGTGTATTCGGCGCATGCATCAACGGATGATCGGCGGGTAACGGCTCGGGATCAAAAACATCCAGCGCCGCGCCGG
>CBDTZI010000306.1:0-4946 GCA_965364865.1 uncultured bacterium
CCGCTGTTGTTGACGCCCGGAGAGGTCTTAGTCTACACCATATCCGCAACGGATAACCATGAAACATCCACTGCACAGGCTCAGATCGGTCGATCCTCGGATATGCGTATCAAAATTATTTCTCAAGCGGAGTTTGATGCACGAATTCGCAGTGACTTGGCCATGCTGGAAACCAGAATTCGCCAGGCGACGCTGGATCAAGCGGATATTCTGGATCGGACTCAGACGTTAATGCAGAGAGAGAGCGATGCGAATACGTTGGTCGTCGAACAGGAGACCGCAGCCAATCTTAGCGCTGAGGAATCACGTTTAATTCGGCGTATCCAGGATCTTTCCAACCGGTTTGGACAACTGAAAGATCGTATGGTGCAAAACAAATCCAGCGATGAGCAATCGAGAGACAAAATTGCCAGGCTGGGTGAACAACTTCGTGACACCGCTACAGGCCCGATGAAAAACGCGAGTGGCTTATTAAATAGTGCGGCCACGGAACCGCAATCACAAAATCGTAAGTCGCAGTTGGTGAAAGCGAGTGAGTCACAAGAGAAAGCGCTGGAGCAATTACGATCGTTGACCAAATCGATGTCGCAGTGGGGGCATTTTCAGGGATTGGTGGCTAAAACGCGAGACCTGTTGGATCGACAGGAAAATATACGTAATCAAACGATGAAAGTCGGGAAATCCATGATTGGTAAACCGATTGAATCACTCACCAAGCAAGAGCAGGCTCAGTTGAAACGCGTACAGCGGCGGCAGGAGCAGTTGGCGGACGATATCAAACAGACGTTGGATCACATGCAGGAGATGCTGGCGACCTTAAGCGAAAAAGATCCTGCCGGTGCGTCGTCGGTGGAAGAAGCACTGCGGTCAGCCCGTGCCCATCATGTGAATAAACGTGCGCAGGCAGCTGCGAGCGCAATCGAAAACAATCGTTCAGCCGCGGCCTCAATCGAACAACAGGCCACCGCAGAATCGATTCGCAAGATGGCATCGGCCTTACAAAATCGGCAGGACCGTGAACTCGAAGAAATTCGTAAAAAGCTAGAGAAAGCGAAACAGCAAATCGAGCGACTGGTTCAGCAGCAGGAATCCTTGCGAACTTCTACTGAGCAAGCGATTGAAAAGGAGGATGTGAAAACGGTTCTGGCCAATCTCAGCCGGGATCAACGACTCCTCCAGCGTAATACAAGATTTCTGGGTGAGGAGCTGGGCGAGTCACAGCAAACCGCTGAGGTCGGTCAGTATGTGCGACAGGCGGCAACCCCGATGCGTTCGGCGATGATCAAGCTGCGATCGGGTCAGGGTACGAATGCGATGGTGATGCAGGACAACGCGGTCGAATTACTGAATGATTCTCTTGCACTGTTGGAAACACTCAAGCAACAGAACGAAGAAGAGGAATTTCTCCGTTCGCTCGCACAAATTCGTGAAAATCTTGAATCCATTCGTACCGCACAACTCGAAGTCAATGAGGCGATGGATGATTTGAAAAAAGACGTCGATCGGCAGGGTATGGTTATGCGCGAACAGGCGCGACGGTCGTCCAAACTTGCACGAAAACAAGCGGGGGTTCGAGAACAGTCGGAAGCGTTGATGAGCGAGCTGGACAAGGTCGTGGTTTATCGATGGGCGTTGGAGCGTGTAACGAAATGGATGGAGCAGTCACAAAGCTCGCTCTACGAACGGGTGATCGACGACGCACTCATCACGACGTCCCACCGCATCGTGAGTGAGCTGGACAAGCTGATCGAGGCGATCAAACAGACGCAAGATATGCCTGTGGATTCGGAATTTGCCGAAGCGGAGTCTGGCGGTAGCGGTTCGGGTCAAAGCCAAAAGGGAAAAACAAAACCCGTTCCCACGATCGCGGAATTGCTTGTGCTCAAAGCCATGCAATTGGACATCAATGAGCGTACGCAGGATATGCATGATACGTTTGATGCGGATAACGCCACTGAACAGGAACTGCAAATGATTAAAATGATCGGTGAAGATCAGGCTCAGGTTCGAAATTTGACTGAAAAAGTCACGCAGCGGGCACGAAGCCATTAACCAAACATCTGTAACGTGTTATAGAATGTGATGTAACAAATGATGATAGTGATGACAAACCATTCACCTTGCTTGATGGATTACCGCTACAACGGTGTTTCCCGGGCATGGGGGCTGACCCTTCTTACCTGTATGGTTATTGGTTTAGGGGGACAGGTCGCAAAGGGGCAGCAGGATGCTACGCCGGTTAAGCAAAAAGAGAAACGGTTGGGTGAGCGACTCATTCGCGACGCCGTGAACAAGACTTCAGACGATTTGATGACCACAATCGTGCGGTTGATGAATGAATCCACCCGACAACTCGAAATTGACTTTGATGCGAGTGATGAAACACTGATCAAACAGGAAATGATTGTGAATAAGCTGGACGAAGCGATTAAATCGGCGGCGGCTCAGCGTAGAAAAAAACGTACCCGACAAAAACAATGGCAAAGCGATCAACGTAAAAAACCCAAAGCGGGGAAACCACAACAGGAATCCTCGCAACAGTCTAACCAACAGATGGCCGGTAAGAATTCGTCAGAGGTCGAAGGGCAGAAGGGATCGCCCACCGAATCGGATGCCGAGGGTGGAAATCTTCAGGAAACGCGTCGAACTTGGGGATTGCTGCCGCAACGAGAACGCGATGAAGTGATCCAGGGAAGTCGAGAGGTGTTTCTCGAACGATATCGAACATGGATCGAGCGATATTACCAGGCGTTGCAGGAAAGCGATCAATAGTCGGTCAGTAAAATGGATCACAAAAACGTATGAAATTAACAAATATTATTCCATGGGTCGTGTGGTTTGCCATTGTGGGGAACAGTCTGGTGGTATACGCCGCGGATCGACCTCAGTCGGCGCGGGCTACACAATCCGAAATCACAAGCGAATTAAAAAAATCCGTAGAACGCGGATTACACTGGCTCGCACAACAACAGTCCGAAGATGGGTCGTTTGGCAGTCTTTCTCATTATGGACCGCATGTGGGAATCACGGGATTAGCCGGCATGGCGTTTTTGTCCGAGGGGAATTCGCCCGGCCGCGGTCGATATGGCCAGGTGGTAGACAAGGCTCTGTCATTTATATTATCGCACAGCTCAGAAAGCGGATTGCTGGCGGCGGAAACTTCGCATGGGCCGATGTATGGCCACGGTTTTGCCACGCTTTTTCTGGCGGAAGTGTACGGCATGACGAATCGCCTGGATACGCGTGAAACGCTGCGACGGGCGATCCGACTGATCGTGAATACACAAAACGAAGAAGGGGGCTGGCGTTATCAGCCCGTGCGTAACGATGCGGATTTGTCCGTGACGATCTGTCAGATAATGGCACTGAGAGCGGCACGAAACGCGGGAATTTATGTGGATAAAACCGTGATCGATAAAGCGATCGAATATGTCAAGGCTTCTCAAAATCCCGACGGCGGGTTTCGTTACATGATTAATTCAGGTGGATCCGCCTTTGCACGATCCGCGGCTGGTGTAGCGGCATTACAATACGCGGGCATCTACGGTGGTGAAGAGATCGAGCGGGGGTTGGAATACATCAAACGATTTACACCGCCCAAGGAACAGACGGTCGGCCACTTTTTTTATGGCCATTACTATGGTGCGCAGGCGATGTTCTTAGCCGGGGATCAATACTGGCAACAGTGGTGGCCTGCGATCCGTGAAGAATTGTTGCGCAAGCAATCGCCGGAAGGTTTTTGGAGAGGCCAGGCCGGGCAGGAGTATGGCACAGCCATGGCGATGATTATACTGCAAATGCCGAATCGGTTGATTCCTATTTTTCAAAAGTAAACTATGAATATTTTATTTTCCATTCAGCGTAATAGAGGCTATCTGGCAATATCGTTATGGATGTTGTTGTTTACGACGGTTTCGCCCTCGTTATCCTCAGCGGCTTCCCCCGCCGAATTTGAACCCTTGTCGGTGACCCTGCAGACGGTAGACGTGGATGAACAATCCGGCAAGCTCGCATCTCTTTCTATTCTCCGTGGAGCTACGGTGATTATTAACGGTGAAGAGCAGGTGATTCCAGTGGTCGATCTGGTCAGTTTGACCACTTCGGTCAACAGTACGAATGACAAACCGCGCGGCACATTACTGACCTTAACGGGTGGAGATTTTCTCCTCGGCCGCCTGATTCGCGGAGATCAGGAGAGTGTATCACTTGAAACGCGTGATTTAGGTACGATCACCATACCGCTCGACGCCCTTGCGCGGATTGACACAGCACTGGCGTTCAAACCGGCGTTTGAGGAATCCGCAAAGTGGCTGGTACGATCTCAACGGGTGGGTGAAGATCAGATTTTATTGACCAACGGCGATGTGTTGAATGGTTTTATTACCTCGGTCGATTCGCAGATGGTTACGATGGAGGGGGAAATGGGTGATTCGCAGATTCCGTTGCATGTTGTGGTTTCTGCTCAATTCGCCTCGCCGGCGCCCAAAAAATCTGAACAGGTGACGGTTGTGGTTTCGCTGCAAAGTACGGGACGAGTCACGATGTCTGCGTTTGAGTGGACAGGTCGAAAAGTGAACGCGAAAATGAAACAGGGTCCGAACGTACAAATCGATCCCAAATATATCGTACGGATTAATGTGGAGGGTGGTCGGTGGGATTGGCTGTCTACGCTGGAGCCAACGCATTACGAGTTCACGCCCATGGTCACCGTGACTTGGCCATATCGGAAGGATCAAAATGTTCTGGGGGAGCCGTTACGCGTAGCCGGTCAAGCGTTTGAACGAGGCGTGGGCGTACATAGTCGGTCGATTTTATCCTACGATTTACGCGGAAATTATAAACAGTTTGTCACATCGTTCGGGATGGACGATCATAGCGGGCCCTACGCCGACGTGACGGTGCTGATCCGAGTGGACGGCAAGTCGATGTTTAACAAAGAGCACATA
>CBDTZI010000307.1:0-4928 GCA_965364865.1 uncultured bacterium
CCGCGGTCACTGCGCTGGTCGTCATTTCCGTTTGCGATTGCAACGGGCTGGGCTTTTTCTTCTTTCGGAAAACTCGATCCATTCTTGGATTAAATTTTGACTTGCACGAATCCTCGTTCCTACGATCTATTCCAGAAGGAGGAGTCACCTTTCCCTTCCTCCCGCCACCGCCGCAGCTGAGTAATTTTGACAGCTCATTTATCGAGGTGGAGTTGGGACACGGTGATACCCGCCGCACGGTCATTGCCATTTTGGATACCGGTACCACAAACACCGTGATGCAGTTTGGTGCGATTACTGCACCGGCGGATCGATTAACCAATCGGGTGGACCTCACTATCACCCATCCATTGCTCGGAACGGTAAGCGCGAAAGTAGGACTCTACAACAGACCCGGCCTACCCGAGATCATCATCGGGAACGACGTCATGCGTGCCTGGAGCAATCGATGGTATTTTCAATATCTACCCCGAAGCGGAACCATCACCGCATTCCCGCAAGAGCGTGCAGCTGAGTTACCCGCGCGACGATTCCCGTCGGATGATGATGAGCCGGTAGGTTTACCTTTCTTTCAACCCCTGTTTGAAATGGGCAAATAGTGGGTCGGGTTTTGGCCGTTAGGGGGCCCCATGTCTGGCGCTTGCGTGGGTATGTTGTAACCTGGGACGAAACGATCCCTGCATTGCTATTGAGTGTTCACTGTTCTGAATGTGGTTTTCAACCTGCAATCCTCAATTTTAACATCAAAAAGCCGGTTTCTCTGTAGCCATTTCCGTCCATCAGCCGATATCTATCGATGAGTTGCGCTCTGTTTTCAAGGTGGTCCTTGCGCGCCAGCCGTGTTCCGACAGGGCTTCGCGTATGAACGCGCGAGATGTGATGTACGGGATAGATTCACTCGATCCAAAAAAATCGAATAATAGATGGAATAATCGATGCCAAAAGTAAACAAAAAAAATAATCCGGATGATGACTATATTCTCTCAACCCGTTCGTTGGGATTTTTGTTTTGTGCGATGGTCGTGTGTCTGTTTCTTTGGCCAGCGATGTTGACCTTCAGCGTCGGCGATTGGCCCAGCACCGATCAATATCCCAATAACGAACCGGTCGTCAACGCGTGTGGCATCGTCGGAGCGTGGTGTGCGTATCAGTTAAGATATTTTATTGGGGACGGCGCATACCCATTTCTGTTTTTCGTGACGGTGGCTGTCGTGCAGAGCATGTTTCGTGGCTTCATCGATCAGATCATCGAGCGATCGTTTGGGCTGGTCTTGTTGATGGTGTGTACCGCCGCCTCTTCGCATTTAATCACGGGTTCACCGGAGAATACACTCATCGTGGGTGATGGTGGATTGATCGGTTATGCCGTGGGCGAGTTTTTGTGGGCGTCCATGGACCGACTCGGTACGCTGGTAGTGATCGCAGCCAGTTTCTTCGTGGGGCTGTTGTTTACGACCGAAGGTTGGGTGTTGAAATTACCTTCCACCGTGGGACAGCTTGCGCATGCGACCGGCTCCAAATCGTTACTGATGAGAATATTGAGAAGAGTGATGCCGCATCCACAAGCGGCGACGGCCGGCCGAGGTGTATCGCGCGGCGAGAGCGACGATTTGATGGATGAAAAACGGTCGTGGTTGGGGATTTTCCCTCGAAGTAAGAAAGCCGTTGTCGAAAAAGAAGAACTCGACGACGAGTACGAGTATTACGACGAAGAGGAAGAGGACGACGAAGAATACGAATATGTGGACGAGTATGAGGAGGAAGAAGAGAGTGAAGAAGATGAAGCGGAGCCGGTAGCGAAAAAAGCCGCCCGCGCTTTGAAGGTGAACTTTCCCACCAAACAAAAATCAACCCGTGCACATTCGTACCCGCAACAGATTGAAAACTGGACTTTACCGCCGCTTAGTCTGCTGAATGAACCGGAATATGGTTTTACCGCAGAGCAGGAAACGTTGGTACGCGAGCAGGCTCGCGTTCTCGAACAAACGCTGGAAGAATTCAGGCTTGATGCCCGCGTCGTGGAAATCGATACCGGCCCGGTCATTACCATGTTTGAACTGAAACTCGGTGCGGGGATCAAAGTGTCGCAGATCGCGAGTCTGTCTAATGACATAGCCCGCGCACTCAAAGCCCACGCGATTCGCGTGGTCGCCCCGATATCCGGGAAAAATACGGTGGGAATCGAAGTTCCCAACCTGCGCAAAGAGACGGTTCGGCTAAAAGAGTTGATGACGTCGGCGGGCAAAAAAGCGACCGAAATGGGTCTGCCATTATTCCTGGGTAAAGACGCCGGCGGTGCGGTATTGCTTTCCGACCTGACGCGAATGCCGCACATGCTCATTGCGGGTACAACCGGCTCGGGAAAAAGTGTGTGTATCAATGCCGTGATCCTCAGCCTGTTGATGACCAAGCGCCCCGATCATGTGAAGATGATCTTGATCGATCCGAAAATGGTTGAGATGAGCCAGTTCAAGAGTGTTCCGCATCTGATGTGTCCGATTGTCACCGACATGGCTCGTGCACAAAAAATTCTTGAATGGGCGGTCACCAAGATGGAAGAGCGTTACGAATTGCTCGCTGAGGCCCGCGTCAAACACATCACCTCGTACAACAAACTGAGCAAAGAAGAACTCTACAAACGATTTGAACCCGAAAACGATGAAGAAAAATCTTCCATCGCGACACATTTGCCCTACATCGTAATCGTGATCGATGAACTCGCTGACTTAATGATGTCATCCGGAAAGGAAGTCGAACATTTTCTATCCAGGCTCGCTCAAAAATCTCGGGCGGTCGGTATCCACATCATCGTTGCTACCCAGCGACCGGAAGCGAAAGTGGTCACCGGATTGATTAAGTCGAATCTGCCGTCGAGGATTTGTTTCAGGGTATCGTCGCGTATGGATTCGCGCATCGTGCTCGATCAAAACGGCGGCGAGGTGTTACTCGGCCAGGGTGACATGCTCTTTTTGCCACCCGGTTCACACAAACTCGTTCGTGCTCAGGGAACATTTCTGGATGATCAGGAAGTCCAGGCGGTGCTGGAAGATCTCAGCGATAGAGCCAAGCCCGAATTTCACCCGGAACTCATGCGTATTAAAGCACCCAACGCGGAGGGCGGTGGACTCTTGCGCGATCCGTTGTTCGACAAGGCGGTGCGTGTCGTGCTTCAATCGAAACGTGGCAGCGTAAGTTTGTTGCAGCGTAGATTAACCATCGGTTATTCGCGCGCGTCGCGACTGGTCGAGCAGATGGCTGAAGCGGGCATCATCGGAGAGTACAAGGGATCGCAGGCTCGCGAAGTCTGCATGACAATGGAAGAGTGGGACGCCCATCAAAAACAGGTGACTCAGGAAGTTGAAGAAGAAAACTACGCCGCGGATGCTGATAATGAAGACAATGGCTATGTGGAAGATGCCGTCACAGGTAACGACACCGACGCCTATTAACGGACTGTTCGCATAATATAATGTGGGTGGCATGCTCCACGCTTGCGTGGGCATGAATCGATTATAGAGTGCCAGGACAAGCTTCGCTTGTTCTGGATCGGTGATAACAAATCCGAGACGAGTCCGTGAGGAAGCGGGGTTTTTGTGGGGTGGCATGGCCAAGCGCAGCGCCGCCATGTATTACAAATTACAAATCACAAATTACGAATTTCAAAAAACGGGTGCCCCATTCTTGCGAAGCAAGGGTGGGGGACGGATGCCATACGTATCGTAATATGTGAGAGCTTTGTGATTTTGCGGTGAAAAAACATGATTCCTAATTGATAGGGCTAATTAAAATTATTTTCTTGACTCGCCGCAGCGATTCTGTTATTCCTACCTTCGTCGCCAAAGCATCGGCCAACCTTTGACAAGTGAATAGATCGCGATTTCCGGCGCCCAGATGATTGGGCGTAAAAGGGAAGGTGGTGAAAATCCACCGCGGACCCGCCGCTGTAATCGGGGACGAACACCGCGTAAATACCATTCGCAGCTGCGTTTGTTGTATGTTTTGATAACAAACCAATCGCTACGGAGAAGGTGCGGTTAGTAGATCGATCCGTAAGCCAGAAGACCTGCCGGTCAAATCGTCGCTTTTTTGTCGTGTGCTCTCGGTGTATGGAGCCTCGGACAGTGACGCTTATTTCTTTTGCGATGCGCTTCGGCGCATTTGTTCCGCAGAAAATAATCGAACCATCACTACCACCCGGTTCTCCACTCACAGGAGCACCGGGTTTTTTTGTAGGTTTTTTTCGGTGTACGTCGACGTGGAGTTCGATCCGCCGAAGAAGGGAGTTTTTGTCATGGTTACGAAGCACTCAGGTATCAATCAGAAGATTCAATGTTTGTCGTTCGGTCGTTATTTTCTTGCCGCTGTGATCCTTTTTTTATGTTCCAACACACTGCATGCGGAGTTATTTGATGACTATCAGTTAGCCGGTTCATTTACCGTCCCGGCGAACACGCACACTTTTGATGTATTAAGTGACGGCCGACTGATTTTGCTCGTCGACGATGTGGTCTGGCTCGAAACCGCCGTCTCCTCACGATCGTTTGTGGTGCATGGATCCTTGGTCGGTGCGGACATTCCATCCTTTGGAGCTGCGTTTATAGCGGTGTCACCCGACGGCACAAAAATCGCCGTGGGAAACAACGGCAGCTCTACATTTTCTGACTTTCGAGTCGGCATTTTGGATTTTAACACGCTTTCAGGCACCTGGTATGCCGCAAACCATTTCGTCGCACATTGGCTTAACAGCACCGATCTCATGGTCGCAGCCAGTGATTTTTCTAACGGCAGCAGCGTAACCGTGTTAGATACCACTAGCGTAGACGCGAACAATCCTGATAACGTAACAGTCTTACAAAATATAGGCGGTGCTTCCGGAGGGGTGGCATTTGACGGGTCGAGCATCTGGGTGGCGAACGGGGGCAGTAACA
>CBDTZI010000308.1:0-4926 GCA_965364865.1 uncultured bacterium
CGCGACCGAGCCATGCTTGAAGTTCTCTTTTCTACGGGCGTCCGTGTCAGCGAGCTTGTCGATCTGAACTTCTCGGATATTTCGTTCGAAGGTGGAACGGTTCGCGTTCGAGGCAAGGGTAAGAAACAGCGCACCGCGCCGATCGGCCAAACCGCCATCGCCGCCATCAAGCGTTATCTTGAACTTCGTCGAGCCGATGCCCGCTCCGCTTCGTTTGATCAGGACGCTTTGTTTGTCAACAAACATGGCCAGCGATTAAGCACCCGAAGTGTGCGACGTAAGTTGGATAAATATCTGGCTGAAGCAGGTCTTGATCCAAGCATCAGCCCACACACGCTGAGACACAGTTTTGCCACGCACATGCTGAACAACGGTGCGGATTTAAGAAGTGTTCAGGAATTGCTCGGTCATCAGTCGCTGTCAACGACCCAGGTCTATACGCATCTGACTACCCCGAGATTGAAGACGGCTTACGACGACGCGCATCCAAGATCGTAAAATAATCTGAGCAGCGACCGTAAGGGAGCTGACGGCAACATAATAGCTGGTGCGTGAATCCTGTCTTGCACCCACAAAATAAGAAATCGAAGTGTCGAGACGGGGTGTCTCGACACTTCGATTTTTTTATGGCTGACCTACTTCCCGATACAGAAATTCGCAAAAACCTGTCCCAGCAAAGCTTCCGTCGTGACTTCTCCGGTGACGGTGCCCAGTTGGTCCAGTGATTCACGCAGTTCAAAAGCTAACACATCTGCACAATCAATGGTTTCTCTCGACTGCGCGCTTAACGCCATCCCCCTCGCCAGAGACTGCATGGCTTCGGTGATCGCGGATTGCTGTCGCTCGTTGATCATCACCGCTTCGGACAGTGTCGTCGTAACCTGATTTCCCAGCGTCTGGGATAACAACTGTCGTAACGCATGGATGTTTTCTTCGGTCATCGCACTCACTGTGCATATCGGTCCGACGTCCAATTGTTCCATCGCACGATAAAGCAAATCGAGTGGTTGTGTCCGGGCTACATCGATCTTGTTGATGACCAACACGATGCGATTGATGTCCAATGTTTTCAGGGTGTCCATGAAATGTTGATCGATCGGTTTTGATCCGTCGATCACCACGCACAGCAGGTCAACGAGTTGCGCTTCGGACAGAGTCATTTTGCGAGCCTGTGCAATAATATCATCTTCGGATTGATCCACCCCTGCGGTATCGAGAAGAATCGCTTCACTGCGACCGAGATTGACCGATGCGGATAAAATATCTCGCGTCGTACCAGCGACGGTTGCGCAAATGGCTCGGCTCGTACCGCTTAAACAGTTCATCAATGAACTTTTTCCCGCGTTGGGTGGTCCCAGCAGCAAAATGCGCGGCAACACATCGAACCGTTCGATGGAGACCGAGTCGGTGATCAATTGTTGCAGCCGTTGATGAATCGCATTTAGTTTTGAATTTAATTCTTCGGGTGTGATAAAGTCGATCGGTTCTTCGGCGAAATCGATATCCGCTTCGACCAGCGCAACGATCTCAGCCAGCTCATTACGCGAATCTTGAATTTCTTTTGACAGCGCACCGTCCATCATTTTTCGAGTGGCGCGAAGCTGCGTATCGGATTGTGCACGAATAGAACCCGCGACCGCTTCCGCCTGAGTAAGTGATTTTGCACCGAGCAGAAAAGCGCGAGCGGTAAATTCACCGGGTTGCGCGGGCGTAGCGCCAAGCTCAATCAGTTGTTGTCGAAGACACTCCAGCACCGCTGGCGAACCGATTGTATGAATTTCTACCATCTCCTGATGGGTATAGCTGTGCGGCGCTCGAAAGATAAAAAACGAAGCGGGGATCGTACCTGTGTTGTTCAGCGTACATTTTCCCCAACATCGTGATGACCCGGGTTGATTCGCCAAAGTTTGATCGGGCAGGTTTTGATCCTGATCGAGTAGGGCGAATTGATCAGCAAGGGAAATCGATGCAGGTCCGCTAAGTCGTACTATGCCTACGGAGCCTCGACCCGGTGCGGATGAAATCGCTACGATAGTATCGTCCATTCGTTCGATCATGAGATTGAATCGGGCGACAATCGAAATGATTATCAGCCCATACCGGCAAATAATGAAATAAAATATGACGCATCGTCAATTATAGTCATACTATACTAAACAGAAGCACAATCTCAACGGGGCGGGCGATTACACGAGCATCGTGGAAAAGGAAAAGAGTCGTTTTGGATACAGAATCACGCACTATTTTCAAACAGGTCATCGCCGGTCATGACCTCAGCCGTGAGCAAGCTCGCTCTATTTTCGAGCGGATCATGGCGGGCGAGCTTTCGGAGGCTGCGATCGGTGCGCTGTTGGGTGCGATCGCCACCAAGGGCGAATGCGTCGACGAGTTGATCGGAGCCGCGGAGGCGATGCGTGCGAACATGATGCGCGTTGCGTGCGATGCGGATTGTATCGATACCTGTGGGACCGGCGGCGATGGCATCAGCACGTTTAATGTTTCGACGACCGCGGCGATCGTGGCTTCGGCTTGTGGTGCGGTGGTGGCGAAACACGGTAATCGATCGACCACGCGGGCGTCCGGCAGTACGGAAGTGCTTACACTGTTGGGGATTGATGTGGATGCGAAACCGCCAACGGTGGAGCAATCGCTGGCGAAGATCGGATTGGGTTATTTAAACGCACGATTGTTGCATCCGGCTATGAAATACGCTGCTCCGGTTCGAGCTGCGATTCCCGTGCGTACGATTTTTAATCTACTCGGTCCATTGACCAATCCCGCCGGTGCAAAAAGACAGTTGCTGGGTGTGCCTCGTGAAGAATTGATGGAACCGATTGCAAATGCGTTGTTGGGTCTGGGTGCGAAACACGTCTGGGTGGTGCATGGTGGCGATGGCCTGTGTGATTTGACCGTAACGACGACAACCTCCGTTCTGGAAGTCAAAGACGGGACATTAAAAAAATTTACGGTTTCACCTACGGATGTGAGGTTGAAAAATGCTTCACTGGATGATTTGCGGATTGAATCGCCACAACAGAGTGCGGATATTGTTCTAGGCGTGTTGGAGGGTAGGCCTGGTGTGCCGCGTGATCATACATTATTGAACGCAGGCGCGGCTCTGGTGATTGCCGGTGTAGTTGAAAAATTAGGTGAGGGCGTTACAAAGGCGACTGGCGCGATCGATAGTGGCGAAGCTATGGAACAATTAAAGCGATGGCGATTGATTGCGGGTCTAAAAAAATGATTCGATTTGAATGTGACAAATGCGGTCAGCCTTTACAAGCCAACGACGCCCAGCGGTACATCGTCAAGTTGGAGCTGTTTGCCGCGGTCAGCCACCTTGATCTGGATTCAGAAAAATCGTCGGACTCGAAATCGCAACTGCAGGACGTATTGAACGCCCTGGCATCTGCTGACCCGGATGAAATTGAAGATCAAACTTACCGATCATTTCGATTTGACGTCTGTAACAAGTGTCGAAAAAACATTCTTCAATCACCGCTGGGGAATTGATGTTCAATCAGGATGATTCATTCCCGAAACCAATTCTATCCCCATCCCCTGTCGAAGAAAAAAAGTGAGTTCGCCCCAGGTCCAATTCCACAGTGACCTGTTGGCCTACGATACAATCGATCAAAGGGGGTGTGCTGGCAACCATCGATGGAGTATCAGGTTGATTGTGCGTAACGCGCAAATGTACGTTCGTTCGATTTCCCAGTGGTTCGATACCGATAACGGTCATCGACAGGGAAGGGCGGTCGTTGGTCGGTGGTGAACTGTTTTGCAAGTGTAGGTGTTCAGGTCTAATGCCGAATAGAACTGTTTTTTCAGTGGTTTCGTCGTTATGCAAAGTGGTATTGTTAGGTAATGGGATTTTTCCCAGTCGGCTATGGAAGATTAGCTGGGAATGACTTTGTTCTATCTCCCCTACGATCAGGTTCATCGCGGGTGAACCAATAAATTCCGCTACGAATCGATTTGCGGGCTTGTTGTAAATGTCCAGCGGCGATGCGCATTGTTGAATCATACCGTTTTTCATTACCGCAATTCGATCACCGAGAGTCATCGCTTCTTCCTGATCGTGGGTTACATAGATCATCGTGGTTTGCAAAGTACGTTGCAATGTTTTGATTTGAGTTCGCATTTCCATGCGTAATCTGGCGTCGAGGTTCGCCAGCGGTTCGTCTAAAAGAAATACACGCGGGTTTCTTACGATGGCTCGGCCAACCGCGACCCGTTGGCATTCGCCGCCGGAAAGATCGGATGGCTTGCGATCCAAAAGGTGATCCAGACCCAGTTGGTGAGCGGCTTGATGTACTTTTCGTTTGATTTCATCCTTGGGTGTTTTTCGCATCTTCAGCCCAAAAGCCATGTTCTTGTACACCGTCATGTGGGGGTACAACGCGTAATTTTGAAAGACCATTGCGATGTCGCGATCTTTGGGTGCGATTCGGTTGACGGTTTGTTGATCGATTTGAATGGTGCCTGCTGATATTTCCTCCAGTCCAGCCAACAGTCGAAGCGTGGTGGTTTTTCCACACCCTGACGGTCCTACCAGCACGATCAATTCCTGATCGTCGATCGAAAGGTTAAAATCCCGTACCGCGCAGATCTCTTCCTTTTTTGTTCGATAGGTTTTGCTGACGTTTTGAAACGTAACCGAGGCCATGGTCGATCTCTGCTCATGCGTCTTACACAAAATCATAAGGGAATCGTGTACCGCCAAGAGTTGTACTGCAATCGATGGTTGCTTTCAACCGTACGGGTTACGATAGATCGAACCCTATGGCATCCCCCAAAGTGAAATGCTTTACACGGGTCGATGTTCTCTTGCGTGATTGGACGAATGGGGCAATCGGTTATAGTCTACGGATTCTCTTTATCAAACAGGCTTGTGATTGAGCAGGCCTGTTATGGCGGGTGGAA
>CBDTZI010000309.1:0-4909 GCA_965364865.1 uncultured bacterium
GGTAGCCTGGCTGGGGTCAGTGGTTTTCAACTACATTTTGGCTCGCGCAAATTGCTCACCCCGGGTGATGTGGTCAACGTATTAATTGCCATGAACCCCGCTGGTTTGAAAACCAACGTCGCCGATCTGGAATCAGGCGGAATCCTGGTCGTCAATGAAGGTGCGTTTTCCAAAGGCAATCTCGCCAAAGCCGGATACGAAGAAAACCCGCTCGATAACGATTCACTCAAAGACTATCAGCTGTTTCGTATCCCGATCGACAAATTAAACGCCGAAGCCTGTAAAGACACCGGCTTAACGGGTCGAGCTGTGGGACGTTGCAAAAACTTCTTCGCACTGGGATTGATCTATTGGCTATACGGTCGACCGATGGAACCTACCCTCAAATGGGTCGAACAAAAATTTGGCAGCAAACCTGCCGTCGCCGACGCCAACTCTAAAGCACTCAAAGCGGGTTACTACTTCGGCGAAACCACCGAAATGTTCCCTGCCCATTATGTCGTCGCACCCGCTAAAATCTCAGCCGGTAAATATCGACGGATCAGCGGCAACGAAGCGACCGCACTGGGTCTGATCGCGGCTGCTCGACAAGCCAACAAAACACTTTATTTCGGCACCTACCCGATCACACCGGCCAGCGATATTCTCCACGAACTCGCAAAACACAAAAACTTCGACGTCCGAACGTTTCAAGCCGAAGACGAAATCGCCGCCATCACTGCAGCCATCGGCGCTTCTTTTGCCGGTGCATTCGCTGTAACCGCGACGAGTGGTCCGGGGATGGCTTTGAAGGGTGAAGCCATCGGCCTGGCGTGTATGACCGAGCTACCGCTGGTCATCATCAACGTACAACGCGGTGGCCCCAGCACGGGACTGCCCACCAAAACCGAACAGGCGGATCTGTTTCAGGCGATTTATGGCCGAAACTCTGAAGCACCGCTGTGCGTCATCGCGGCTTCCACGCCCGGTGATTGTTTTGATATGGCGATCGAAGCGTGCAGAATCGCTGTCGAATATATGACACCCGTCATTTTGCTGACCGATGGTTATCTCGCGAACGGTGCGGAACCCTGGCGCATTCCAGAAGTCAGCTCGTTGCCGAAAATTAACGTAAAGCACCCCGAAGCCAACTCAGATTTCCAAGCCTATTCGAGAGACGAAAAACTGGCCCGACCCTGGGCTATTCCTGGCACACCGGGCCTTGAACATCGCCTGGGCGGACTGGAAAAAATGGATGGTAGCGGAGAAGTCTGTTACGACTCCTTAAACCATCACAAAATGGTTCTCCTGCGTCGTGAAAAAATCGATCGTATTGCCGACTCCATTCCGGACCTCGAAGTCCACGGAGGCGATAGCGGCGACTTACTGGTTCTGGGATGGGGCAGCACCTACGGATCCATCACCTCTGCGGTGGAACAAGCTCGCGAAAAAGGAATCAAAGTTTCCAACGCCCATTTGAAATATCTTGACCCCATGCCCAAAAACACCGGCGAGGTCATCAAACGATTTAAGAATATTCTGATCCCTGAAATGAACCTTGGTCAGCTGAAAATGTTGATCCAGTCGCATTTTGTTGTTGAAGTGGTTGGCCTGAATAAAGTCGAAGGCAAGCCTTTCATGATTCACGAAATTGAAACTAAAATCAACGAAATTCTTGCAAACGGAAAAAAATAATGAGTTCGGACACCACTACTGTTCAATTAACCCCTAAAGATTACGCCAGCGACCAGGATGTACGATGGTGTCCAGGTTGCGGCGATTATTCCATTCTTGCGCAAATGAAAAAAGTGCTCTCGAGCATCGGCGCGTCACGCGCCAACACCGTGTTCGTCTCGGGCATCGGTTGTTCAAGCCGATTCCCTTATTACATTGACACCTATGGCTTCCATACCATACACGGACGAGCGGCGCCTATCGCTACCGGTATTAAAACCGCGAACCCCGAACTCAGCGTCTGGGTTGTCACCGGCGACGGCGATGCGTTGAGCATTGGTGGAAATCACCTGCTGCACGTGATCCGCCGAAATGTGGACATCAATATCCTGCTTTTCAACAATCGCATCTACGGATTGACCAAGGGACAGTATTCGCCAACCTCACCCAAAGATAAAAAAACGAAGTCGTCACCGATGGGGTCAATCGATTTCCCATTGTACCCGCTTTCGGTGGCCATCGGCGCAGAAGCCACCTTCGTTGCACGCACCATCGACATCAACACGAAGCATCTCGCTTCCATACTCGAACGCGCCGCCGCACATAAAGGCACGTCGTTTATCGAAATTTATCAGAACTGCAACATCTTCAATGATGGTGCGTTTGAATACGCCACCGGCAAAGACACCAAAGACGACACCACGCTTTACCTCGAGCACGGGAAACCGCTGCTCTTCGGGAAAGATCGCAACAAAGGTATTCGCCTCAATGGAATGGACCCGCAAATCGTATCCATGGGTGATGGCGTTGCGGAAGACGATTTACTTTTTCACGATGAAAAACAGGCGGAACCGAGTTTGGCGTATCTGCTCAGTCGAATGCATTATCCCGAATTTCCAGAACCGATGGGCGTGTTCCGCTGCGTAGAAAGACCCACATATGAAGATTTGATGATGGGTCAGGTTCACGACGCCACCCAGAAACTAGGTGAAGGAAAACTCGAAGACCTGTTCGGCGGTGGTGAAACCTGGACCGTCAATTAACTCTCGCTCTTTTGTTGATGAAGGTGTGATAGCCCTTCATCCGTCGGATCGATCAATCCGCATCGAGCTGATCGCCACTTGATATTTTTGTACATCGAGGATTGCCATGCATTGTCCTTATTGTAATTTTGACAACATCGAAGGGGTGGACCAGTGCGCACGGTGCCAGGTGGACCTGACCGACATTCGCCGATTACAGGAAGACGACCAATCCGACATCGAGCGTACACTGCTCAACACAACGCTCGAAAAATTATCCACCCGGCAATACATTGAAATTCCGTCCGACACACCGGTTCAACAGGCCATCAACATGATGAACGAAAAGGGACATCAATGTGCGATGGTAATTGAGGGTGATTCCATTCTCGGCATCCTCACCGAACGGGACATTCTTCAAAAATATGCTCATCAATATCAAGACAAAGCCGACGCTCCCGTCCGTGAATTTATGACGCCCCATCCAGTCAGTCTGCGCAGCGAAGACCCGATCGTATTCGGAATCAACCGCATGATGGTGGGTGGTTATCGACACATTCCACTTCAGAGCGATGGAAAATTAACGGGCATGGTCAGCGTACGCGACGTGCTCAGCCACCTGGTCGAACAAATCAATTAACCATCAAGTCTATATTGTTATTTTATAATCGAGATGAAACATCGTGTGTGTTACGGATGCGCCGGAACGAGATCAATGTTATCCACGCACTGAGCGTATTGTTGTTCAAACTTTTGATGGCAGCGCATAAATACGTCCACCAAGACGGGATCGAAATGCTGACCCGCTGATTGCTGGATCTCTTTGACGGCGTCCTCATGCGCAATCGCTGATTTGTAACGACGGTGACTGCGCATCGCGTCATAGGCGTCCACCAGCGCGATCATGCGAGCGGACAAGGGAATTTCTTCCCCGGAAATTCGCTGTGGATAACCCTGACCGTTCCATTTTTCATGATGGCCATAAGCAATATCGATGCACATTTTCAACAGCGGAACGGGGTGATCCGGGTCCAGGGAATACGACAACACACGCCGACCAATCTCCGTATGCATCTTCATGATGTTATATTCTTCGTCGGTGAGTTTGCCCGGTTTGGTCAATATATCGTCTGCAATCCCCACCTTGCCAATGTCGTGCATCGGAGCCGCCTGGACCAACATATCGATAAACTCATCCGTCACCATGCAGGAATAGGGCCCATCGCGCTTCACTTCCTCTGCTAAAATACTCGACAACCGGGAAACACGTTCGATATGCTGTGTGGTTTCTTCGTCGCGATATTCCGCAAGCTGACCCACTGTTTTCAACAGCATTTCGACCGACCGTTCGAGTTGCTGGCGACGAACCAGATTGTCCAGCGCAATCGAAGCGGCGTCTGCAATGGACTGTACACATTTGATTTCTTCTTCGTCGAACGCCGTGTGATCCTGCTTATCGGTCACGTTCAGCACACCCACAATCCCGTCATGCGTGCTGAGGGAGGTGGAGATGATCGGCGTACTTAAAAACGAATTGCTTTTATAATCCGAATCCTCTTGTTCCTTGCCACCATAGGTGTTCACCGCCAGCATTTTTCCACTGCGAAACACCTTATTGGTAATTTCGCCCAATTCCGAAATGGACAATGGCTCAATGTAGGACGCATCCAAACCAATGGCCCTTTCACAAACAAGATGTTCTTTGCTGTCGTCTTGAATGAATAACGAAATACGCTTAGCGCCGGTGGTCTGTTCAATACAGCCGACAATCAGATCCAATATACGATCTTTCGTCTCCGCCTGGCTGAGCTCTCGCATGTATTCATAGAGATAGCGTAAACGATTGGCCTTCGTATCGACCTGCGCTTCGAGACGCATATTCAACCTATCCATATCCTTGTGTGTAGTTGAAAGCTGAAGCACACTGTGAACACGGGCCAAAAGCTCCGATAAATCAAATGGCTTGGCAAGATACTCCTGAGCGCCAGCCTGGAGTCCCTTGATGACGTCCTGGCTGCTTGTGCGTGCCGTTAACATGATGATGGGAATGGAGGCTGTTTGTGGATTGTCTTTCAGGATACGGGTAACCGTAATCCCGTCCATATTCGGCAAGCCAATATCCATAATAATAATGTCAGGGTGATGCTGCATGACGGCATCAATCGCCTGTGGCCCATCGCACGCTTCGAACACCGCGTACCCCGCTGCGCGCAGATTTTCCGATACGATAAATC
>CBDTZI010000310.1:0-4906 GCA_965364865.1 uncultured bacterium
TGTTTTCGGTGGGATCGTGCCCTGTCTATTAGACCCTGATGGTGTCGAAGACGCGTTACAACCCGGCGCAGAAATTTTCGTTCGATACCACAACAAGGAAACCGGGGCACCGGGTACGGTCGCTCATATGATGATCCGTCATCCAAAAGACGAAGGATGGGCCGAGCTTTATGCTGACGGTGTTTAACTGCAACCGAATCACTCACTGTTTTTCAATCTATGAAGTAACTATCTGGTAAACCTTAATTTTGCGGATTGAGAGCAGGGTTTTCCGTCTCCCCTAACAGCTCCGGCAGGCGTTGAACAAAAGCGGATCGGGGCCAAGCGTCGTCAGCCCCAGCGGTAAGTGCTCGATCCATGAGTTCGCCTTGTACATGAGAAAAATAGGCTACCACGCGGGCACTCGGACATTGCGATTTCACTGTACGGATGGCTTCCTCAGGTGAAATACCTTCACAGTTCATATCAACGAGCACCAGGTCCGGGTTTTCCGACCCCAAAGCCTCCTGTAGTGCTTCGAGATTTTTTATCGTTTTGCATTTGGCTCCAACCTTCGCCGCGGTTCCCGTGATTCGGGATGCGAAGATCATATCGGAGACGATCGCGATACATGTATTCATCAGCTTGCTTTCCTATTATCTACGCTGCAGCTCCATTTCGACACCTTGGTATAAAAAGCGGTGTATATCATTATGATCTGGGCGTTTTGGGAAAACCCCAACTCGCAGCCAGTGCATCGGCGGCATCCTCCGGGTCTTGGATTTCTCCCCATCCGCCATTGCGCAGATACGCATGAGCGAGTTCATGAGCAATGATATAATGTGCAAACGCGGTCGAGCTGTCCGCCAGTCGCGGTTTCAACACAACACATCGGCTTCCATTTTTTCCCGGAACGGGAGAGGCCATTCTTACCGTTCGTCCTTCACCGGGTTTGAAATCATCGAGTGCAATTTGGAAAAGTGGATCCTCAAATAAATCGTGCTGGATTTTATCTGGAAGTGCCGTGAGGACATCCTGCACGCGTTCGCGTAAGGGTTCCAGATCGATGAACGGTTCAAGATACTCCGCGAACATTTGATTATATTCCTTTTGGGTGAGATCAACCAACACGCTCAGCTCTCGAGCATTATGACGCTATCGTATCCAAACAACCACTCGATTCAATAGAAGGCCGTTACGGCGACCGGGGTTTTTCAGGGTGGATATTCAACAAGCCCGTGAAAACCTACTTTTCCAATCAAATTATTTTGAGAGAATTGTTGGGAGACAGAGAGTGTAAGTTAAGGTAGTATATGAACTCTCGTTCAACGATGCATATAGTGTGCCTCAATATCCGAATGACGGGCACATGGTGCCTCTGTGTTTTGGCATCCATGATCAGGATCGCTCGGCTTTGAACGAGTCGATAGAATGACCGCGAACCCGCTATGCGGGGCACACATTGCCTTTAATCCCGCTACGCGGGCAGGAAGATGACAATGAGAACCCTATTCGTTGTAGCCTTACTGGCTATGACCATCAGTGGTGTTATGACAAGCTGCTCTGAAAGTGAACCCAACGTACTCACCAATCTTGGCACGGTGCAAATCACCATCAAGGGCCAGAAGTTTGAATTGTGGATCGCGGATGATGCTCAGGAGCAGGCACGCGGCTTGATGTTTATCACCGAGGAACAACTGGCTCCGTTACCGGACGGTACCGAGCGGGGTATGATATTTATCTTTGATCACGCACAACCACTCAATTTCTGGATGAAAAACACTATCACCCCGTTAGACATCGCCTACATCGATCCCAGAGGAAAAATTGTATCTACCTATACCATGGCGCCGCTGGATACGCGCTCTTTCCAATACCCGTCCAATAAACCCGCCCAATTTGCGATCGAAGTCAACGCCTCGGTGTACGAAAAACTTGGCATCCAGGCTGGCGATCACGTCGATATTCCCGATACGATTCTAAAGCGCATCCCCTAACTCGTCGAAGGGCACGTAGTGCCTCTACTTTTTATCATACAAGGTCAGGGTCACTCGACGCTGAACGAGTCGATCGAACAACAACGAGCCCGCCTAGCGGGCACATAGTGCCTCTATTATTGGCAGGCAAGGTCAATCTCTACTTGGGGTGTGTTTTCTTATGGCTATGCGGGTTTTAGTAGTACAACCAGAAAACGAATCGATTCCGACGGGGACCGCTCAGCAGCTCATCAAGATCGGGTGCGAGGTGTCAAACGTGTCAGGCTATGACGCCGCGATCGACATCCTCAAAGATAAATCATTCGGTGCTATACTCCTGTCGCAACCCCAACCCAAACAATGCACGCCGGAGCATCAGGTCGCGTTTGAACTTTTCGTCAAACAAATCGAATCGAAACGCATCGCGACCATTTTGTACGCACAAGACGGCGTAAGTACCAAGCCCAATGAAGGCACGCTGGTGGATCACGTTCAAAACAATATAACCGCGCCAGAGCTTAAAGGGCGAATCGCCATGATCGAACGATATCAGGGCGTAATCGGCGGTCTGGAAACTCAGTTGCTGCGTATGGAGCAACTGGGGAAATTATTGAATCAACATTTGCGTGAGCTGGATCAGGAGATGGAACTGGCTGGCCGTCTGCAGAGGGATTTTCTTCCTCAACTCAGTGGCCGGGTGGGCAACATCGAATACGCCAGCATTTATAGACCGGTCACCTGGATATCGGGTGATATGTTTGATGTGCTACCCATCGATAAAAAAAATACAGGTTTTTATATCGCCGATGCGGTAGGTCACGGAATGGCTTCGGGGCTATTGGCGATGTACATGAAGCGAGCCATCGTCCCTGCAAAAATTCAACAGGATCAATTGGTGATTGCACATCCAACTGAAGTGTTGAAGACCTTAAATAAGACCATGGTGGATCAGGCGCTTCCCGATTGTCAGTTTATCACCGCCTGCTATATGCTGATCAACCATGATTCGCGCACTTTGGAATTTGCCCGAGCCGGGCACCCTCACCCGATTTTGATCAAACGAAATGGGCACCCAGTGCCTCTGCCTTTGAATCCGCAGGGTAAGGATCACTCGTCGTTGACCGATTCGATCGAACGGCAGCCATCCCGCTGTGCGGGCACGAAGTGCCAACAAGCCCGCTTCGCGGGTGAAGCCAGAGAATTGATCACACCCGGTGGATTGCTTGGCTTATCCGAGAGTGAAGAATATCCTTCGATGAGCGTACCCCTGGAAGTAGGGGATAAAATCATAGTATTCACCGACGGGTTTGAGCCTTTTTTGACTTCTGACACCACCAACAACAAAGGGGATAGCCTCAATCTGGATCTATTCAAATCCATGTCATCCATGAACATTCACGAAGTGATATCCGAGCTGGATGCCATGATGGATGTTGACGACAACTGGAACAAGCCGCCAGACGATATGACTGTGATGGGTATGGAAATCCTTTCCTGACGCAAAGCATCTTCACTCCCTTCGGATTCAACTTCGTGAGTTGTTAGTAAGTAATAAGCCATCGATGATGTCTCCATATCAACAGTCACACATTGCCTCTGAACCCGCTTTGCGGGCCAAATAGATCACACATTCATTGACATCTCATTTCGATGTAGTCTTCCTTGTGTCGGACCCTGACCGGAGTATGATACCATGTGTAAATAGTCCGTAAGGTGATCCAGGCATATCCCCAACAGGGGCAGGAGATGATCCATGAAAAAATTTAATCGTACGATTTGGCTTCTTGCGTTGGCATTGTGCCCCCTCATGGGATGTGATGCACTATTGTCGGTGTTGACGGGTGACACGGTGAGGGTATCACTGGTAAACGATAGTGATTTCGACATCACGGTTTCGCTCTTTATTTATGATGAACAACTGGTCCCTGAGTTTTTGATTACGGAACTGGGTGACGAGTCGGTCTTTTTCGTACCCGCCGGTCAAACGGTTGTCTTTTTCAGAACCTGCGAAGAATTACAGGCGATTATGATTGACGATGCGGACTTGCTGGTGGACGGCGGATTTGGCCCCGAAGCGAATTCCGACGTATTGCGCGACGACGATGATTTCTCCTGTGGTAATACCATCACCTTCACGTTTGATCACTCGGCCGCCATTCTCGATTTTGATGTGACCTCGACTGTTTTTGGGTTTTAATTATAAAATTACGAATAACGTATCTCGAATCGCATAATATACAATATTCGATCAACACCAGTCCCCGAAGGGGACGAAACGTTTTTATTAGCCCACGGCGTGAGCCGTGGGTTTACGTCGATTAATTATTTTCTCCCGCCCCGAATGTCTGGTCCGCCTTAGAGGACCAGACATTCGGGGCGGGAGTTTTTCAATCCAATCCCTTACCCCGGGCTCGCGCCCGGGGCTATAATCCTTTCGCCCTTGCAGGGCTGATAGATTCAATGCGCATGATCTGTAAGTGCAAACCGGTGCGATGCCGCGAGGGATATTCCTCAACCACCGTTATTGAAAGTTCAACGCAGATTGCTTGATTCGATGCCAAACATTCATCACAATAAAAAAAGATGGAAGAGGATTGCGGCCCTCTTCCATCTTAAAGTATATCAATAATAAACCAGCTCTTTTCGCCACCCACGAGGGTCACAGACCCCCGGCTGGGGGTGACACTACATTACACTACCCGTGCTTCGAAAAATATTCCTTCGAGCCTGACGGATCGGGTTTCATGGAATCTTCACCCGGTTTCCAGTTCGCCGGACACACTTCGCCGTGCTCCTCAACAAACTGAAACGCTTCGATCACGCGGATCGCTTCGTCCACGCTTCGACCCACGGGCAGATCGTTGATGGTGGCGTGGCGAATGTTACCCGCTGGGTCGATCAAAAACAGGCCGCGCAGTGCGATACCGGCGTTTTCCAAAAGCACATCATAC
>CBDTZI010000311.1:0-4886 GCA_965364865.1 uncultured bacterium
GTGACCTGCAAAGTCGTGTAACTAATGCGAAAAACAAACGCGACGGTGCCCGGGCAAGCATGGATCAATTGATTTCAACGGGACAAGATTTTTCCGATCCGCAGGGAGTACAGAATTTTGGCGTACAACTCCGACAGTTGAATCAACAATTCCGAAGCGCCAACAGTGAAGTGCAATCGCTGGAGGCTGGACGATATCCAGTCGCGCAGATCGACTCGACCGGCGATTATCTCAACGGGCGATATGTTGAGAATGGCTCTGCCCATAACCTGACAATTGAACACGGCCTGAATCATCATCAACATGAAAAACAGATTTTGACCGACCACGTCGAGGGTCTGCAACAACTTTTAGAAAATCTTCTTGATGATGCGACACGTTTGGAAAGTATGAAAGACGGATATGCGATGGCGGAGATCGACGCTGCCAAAATGATCAGCGAAGCACGCAAAACCGCCAATGAGTCGTGGGAAATCATGACTGAAATCGACGCCGAAGCTTACGAAATCGAAGATGAAGCGATCGACCTGCTCACCCGATCCGCAAAAACATCAGAACAGGCAGCCCGCAGCGTGAACGACTGGGTCAACGACGCTCGCGACCAGGCACAGGGATTGTCTTCCGAGGCTCAGGAATCATCCGCTTTTCAACAACGCACGAACGACACATGGATGGGTGGACACATCACCGCTCAAGCTGCGGACGCTCGGATGGTGATGGCCTGGATTCAATACGAACGATTTTTATCACACACCAGCAACGCTCGGATTTTAAGTGCCCTGCCCGATACGATTCGACTTACCGATGCCAGCGCGGACGAGGAATTGACCTCGGCGACGGAAGCACGTGACGCGGGATCGGATTTAATACAACAGGCTTCGAGGTCCTTACAAAAAGCGTATAAAGATGCTGAGCGACACTGGACACTGGTCGCCCAGCAGGCGGACGCCGCTTATCTACTGGCTCTTTTTGGTGATGAGTCGTATGTCGATGACGCGATTGAGGGCTATCGAAATGCGATCAAAGGCCGAGAAAATGAAGCTTTCGTGAAAAGAATCGCAGATCGGCTTAAACGTCTCGAAAATCGTAAATAGACATAAATGAGGGCCGACAACCCACTTAACAGGCTAATAGCGAATTTTTTGATCTTGAAAACAGGATGGATCGGATTAATCTGAGCGATTAAAAAAGTTGATTTTGATGGGGTTCGGTTGACCCACCGAGTTGCGCGGGTGATAATATGGAGTGTGGTTCGACCGAGTGGCTGTATTTTCACGACGGTTGAACGACACCGTAGTTCAACAAGGCCCGAATTTGCCCGGTTATAGGGATCGGAAATTTTCATAAAAAAGGCCCTGCCAACACGCGGCACCATGCCGCCCAAACGCAGCTGTAAAGAGGAAGCCACCGCAATAAACGATCCGGCTGGCGAGTGATTACCCTTTGATTAAGATTGAAGCGACCCATGGCGAAGTTCTATAACAGTGATATAGCTGATCTCGCTCATCAGTTGACGCTGTCACCTCGAAGATTGCGTGTGACTCAGCTTCATGGTGTGGAACAATTGCTGGCACTGATCGATCCCAACAAAGCCTATCCATACGAATTAGTCTGTTATCACATTACGGAATATCGCAGGCGAGGTGACTTATCGCAGGCTTCGATTCCCGGCACGGCTTTGATCAGCGATCTGGTCACGTTGTCTGAGATGATCAGTCGCAAAGCGAATCTGCTGGCGAGCGAACTGAATGAGCCATTCAAAACACATGATGAACTCGCAGCTGATCTGAAGGTCAGTACGAAAACGATTCGTCGCTGGCGAAAGCGTGGCTTGATGGGTCTTCGTGTGGTGTATGAAGACGGTGTGAATCGTCTGGCGTTTTGTCAGCAAACGATCGATCGATTTGTCCGGGACAATCTAGAACTCGTATCCAAAGGGTCATCGTTTACGCAGCTTTCCCAGCAGGAACGGGAATACTTCGTGAACAGAGCACGCGAATTGGTGTCGAAAGAACCTCTTAAATTGCACGCCACCGCCAAGATCATCGCCGAAGAAACCGGGCGAGCGATTGAGACGGTTCGGTATACGCTCCGCCGTCATGACCGTAAGGATGAAGCCCACGCGATCTTCAGAAAAAATGGCGAGGTGATTTGCTGTGCGCGAGAATTGGCTATTCAAAAATGCTTTGATGCAGGCGATTCCATAACGTCGATCGCCCGTGCGTTTGCTATGGATTCGTATGAGGTGCAGCAGACGCTGAACGGTATCAAGCTTAAAACGTGGGCGCAGTCACCGCCGGAATATATGTCCAACGAACTGTTTGACGCCCCCAACGCGGACGATTTGATTTTGAATGTTCCCGAGCCCTTGACTGAGGATACAAAATCCACCGCGGTCCCCAGGAATCTACCCTCTTATCTGCAATCACTGTACATGACTCCCCTGCTCTCCCGCGAACAGGAACAGGATCTGTTCCGTCGATACAATTACTTGAAATTCAAAGCCGCTCGCGCGCTGAACACCATCGACCCGCATGAAGCCACCGAAGAACAATTTGAATCGATCGCATCCAAGATGCGGCAGATCGAACTGTTTCGTCAGCGTATTATCCAAGCCAATCTTCGACTGGTAGTGAGCATTGCCAAGCGTCACATGGGCAACACCAAAAACCTGTTTGAAATTATCAGCGATGGAAACGTTTCGTTGATGCGGGCGGTGGAAAAATTTAATTATGCGTTGGGCAATCGATTCAGCACGTACGCGACGTGGGCGATTGTAAAAAATTACGCACGCACGATTCCCGAACAACACTACCACAACGCCAAATATGTGACCGGTCAGGATACCATATTGGATCATGCCGCAGAGGCTGCCACTGAAGAAACACACGCCAGCGATCGAAGCCGGGTACGTGAATTGCTCGAAGCGGGCATGGAAAAACTTTCCGAACGCGAACGTGACATCGTTCGTAACCACTTTGGACTGGCGATCGAGGGTCAAACCATGACACTCGAACAACTAGGCAAGCGATTCGGCGTGACCAAGGAGCGAATCCGCCAGATCGAAAAACGAGCGCTCACGCAAATGCGAGAGGTCTTATCCCCCACCCTCGCAGATTCGCTGTAAAAACAAGCCGTGCACAAACCTGATTTACCCCACACCCAACGATCAAAATAATTCACATTCTCGAATTGCTTCCATTCTGTTATTTTGAGTCGCCGTCAAGCGCTGTATATGGATAGGCCGATAGATGTACTGATATGAATGTATTGGGAATCATCATGGCGAGGGCGGGCAGCAAGGGCTTGCCCGACAAATGTTTACGCGACCTGCTGGGCCGACCGGTGCTGATGTACACCATTGATCACGCCACCCACAGTCAGCGATTGACGGATGTGGTGTTTACGTCGGATTCAGCGGATGCACTAGCGTTAGCGCGACAAGCGGGCATTCACGCGATTGACAGGCCAGCTGCTCTGGCGACGGACACCGCCACCGTGGATGACGTTGCCCGCCATGCGGTGGAGGTGTGGGAAACGAAGAACGCCGCCCAGGCAAACCATCAAGTAGACATTATTGTTTTGTTGTACGGAAACATCCCCGTACGTAAAGAGGGATTGATTGATCGTGCGATTGAAAAATTGATCGAAACCGGTGCGGATTCGGTTCGATCGGTTGCACTGATCAGCAAACAACACCCTGACTGGATCCATCGTCTCGATGACGATCGCATGTCTCAGTTTCGCAAGAACAGTATTTACCGCCGGCAGGATTTGGAAGATTTTTACTATCACGACGGCGCGGTGGCGGTGGTTACGCGTGAAGCGCTGTTTGGTGCGTTACAAACGCCGCAGGATAAACAATTTTTCCTGGGTGAGGATCGTCGAGCGATCGTTCAAGAACCTCAAGACGCGGTGGATATCGATGAGCCAGTGGACCTGTATTTTGCACAGGCTGTTCTGCAGGCGAAAAAAGATTCCACTTCGAAAGTGTTCATTGGAGATCGGCCTATCGGAACGAATCATCCGGTGTTTGTGATTGCCGAAGCGGGCGTGAACCACAATGGCTGTGTGGATACTGCGATGAAGATGGTGGATTGTGCGGTTGAAGTTGGGGCGGACGCGATAAAGTTTCAAATGTTTAACGCGAATCGATTGGTCACAGCGGATTCCTCAACCGCCGACTATCAAAAACAAAATACGCCTTATGATTCTCAACGCGAAATGCTTTGCAAACTGGAACTTTCCTGCGACGATTTTGCCAGGATCAACCAATACTGCGACCAATGCGGCATCTACTTTCTGGCGACACCCTTTGGGGAGGAGGAGGTGGCTCAGCTTGTTTCGCTGGATGTGCAAGCCATCAAAATCGCGTCCACTGACTTAACCCATTCACCTTTAATTCTGGCTGCGACTGCAACGCAATTGCCGTTGATACTTTCGACCGGAGCCTCTACCGCAGAGGAAATTCGCCAAACCTATCACGATCTTGCACAATCCGGAGCGACGAATCGATTGATCTTCATGCATTGCGTGAGTCTTTATCCCACACCCCTGGAACACGCCAATCTCGGCGCGATCGCAACATTGCAAAAAGAATTTCATATTCCCTGTGGATACAGCGATCACACCACCTCCACGCAAACGGGTGCTTACGCGGTAAGCGCTGGGGCGTGCATAATCGAGAAACATTTTACGCTGGATCGATCGCAATCCGGCCCGGACCATGCGATGTCGTTAGACCCGCAACTATTCACACAGTACATCGAGCAAGTCCGAGACGCTCAGCGGGCGTTGGGTCGTGGTCAATTCGGCATGACTAAGATGGAGTCCGAAGTTCGAGAGATCGCTCGAAGGAGTGTCGTAACCAGAGCACACCTCTCGGC
>CBDTZI010000312.1:0-4872 GCA_965364865.1 uncultured bacterium
GATGATGCCCGCGTTGACCGCGTTTTTGATCGTGAGGCCTTCGATGCGCGTGTGGTTGGTTTCGCCGCGTTGCACAAAGAAGCCCGCCTGTTCGCCTGCGGCATCCAGGATACAGTTTTCCGGGCCACCTTCGCCTAAAATAACGATGGATTTACCCAGGACATCGAGATTCACATTGCCGGCTCCTGTGTACACTCCGTCGGCGATCAAAATCGTGTCACCGTCGATTGCCTGATCAATCGCACTTTGAATGGTTGGAAATGATTCTGGTATAAGGAGCAGATTCTGGCACTCGTCAGGTATGTTGTTGTCGTCACGATCCCGGCTCGTCCGATCCACGATGTCGCATTCATCGGCAATGCCATTACCATTGCAGTCTTCATCGCAGGTGTCCGGTTTACTGTTTTTGTTGCAATCACGGCTCGTTCCCTGGTCGATATCGCAGGCATCCGGAATACCATTTTGATTGCAATCCGTTTCCAGTTCCATACATTCATCCGGAATACCATTGTTATTGCAATCCACACTGGTTTCATTCACGGTGTCGCACAGGTCCGGGATGTTGTTGTCGTTGCAATCGGATTCCAGAAAAATACAGCTGTCGAGTATCCCATTACGATTACAGTCCAGGCTTGGATTGATTTCTATTTCGCAACTATCCGGTATCCGATTTGAATTACAATCTCGATTTACAGACACACAATCGTCCGGGATGTTATTGTGATCACAATCAATACTGGTGCCTTTGGAAATGTCCAACGCATCCGGCACCCGGTTTCCGTTGCAATCGGGAGCGATCATGATTTTGGCAGGCAAGTATCCGGTGATCGGTATCGAATCAACATCCCCGGTACTGTCGGTGAGGTTCGTGTCGATGACGCTGAACTCAAGTGTAAAGGTGCCCGTCGCATCCGGTGAGACATCCAACAGAATGGTTCCGACGTACTTGGTATCGCCGTCATCTTTCAACGCATCTTGCGGATTAAACAACAAGGCACCCATCCGAACCGAGAACGGGTCCGCAATCGTGATGGTTGGATAATTGAAAAATACAAAATCTTCGCGACTTTCATCGATGTTAAAACTTCCCCACGGGTCGCAATAACCGGATGACTCGCAAACCGAATCCCCCAGGCAATCATCGTTATTTTCGCACTCCAGATTCGCCAGGGTAAGATGTCCCGTGTCTGCGGAAGTGAAGCCCTCCGGCATCAATGCGATCTGGTAGGAACGCAGCAGGGGATTCGAGTCCTGGTCCGGATCCCAACCTGTGATTCGAACTTCCAGCGTGATTCGAGCATCGCCTTGTACGAGATTGATTTGATTTTTCTCGAGGATGTGGGGGAGTGAAGCATCTACCGGGGTTAGCGATATTCCAAGTACACATTCATCCGGAACCTGATCAAAATCATCATCGCTGGAATTCCCCGAAAATATATCACAACTGTCTGCGATCCCGTTGAGATTGCAATCACGCTCGCACTCATCCGGTAATCCGTTGCCCGTACAATCTTCGCTGATGAGATTCATGATGTCACATTCGTCTGGAACACCATTTTCGTTGCAATCCAATGAAGTTCCATCACTCAGGTCGCAGATGTCGGGTGATAAATTTCGATTGCAGTCCGCGTTGGAACGAGGTTCACAGAGATCAGGAATTTGATTTTGGTTACAATCCGTATGGATTTCATCCGCAATATCGCAACTATCCGCCTGGTTGTTCCTATCGCAATCTGATTCACATTCGTCGGGTATGAAATTTTCATTGCAATCCAAGCTCGTTCCATCCGCAGTATCACAAAGATCAGAGACCTGATTGAAATTGCAATCCGGCTCACATTCATCCGGGAGGCCATTCGAGTTGCAGTCTAAACTGACTTCTGAAGTGATGTCATCTTCATCCAGGACGCTGTTATCATTACAGTCTCCCACCGCCGCTTGTACATTCAAAATTCCGCTGGTCGCGATCAAATCTTCAAAAGCCGGGGCAGGTCTTACCGTCAGCAGAATTTGACTCTTCACCTCCAACCAGGTCAGATCGGGGCGTCGGCTCATCAGCAATAGAGATGTCCCGGTGACGAAAGCCGTAGCCATGGAGGTTCCGCGTCTGAATTCATATCCGCCACCCGGTGCGGTGCTGAAGATGTTATCGCCCGGTGCCGCCAGGTCGACGGTAAGGATACCGAAGTTGGAAAATTTTGGTTTGAGATCATTGTTGTTGCTAGCCGCTACGGAAATTATGTTGGACAAATCATAACTGGCTGGGTAGTAAGGAATTTGATCAGTGTTGATGCCCAACCCCAACACGCCGTTACCCGCAGAGGCGATAAACAAATGCCCAATTCGCTGAGATAATAAGATGACATCGTAGAGAGATTGAGAATAACAATCGATACATCCCCAGCTGTTGTTGGATAAGAGGATTCGATTTGAAATAACATACTCCATGGCTTCTATGGCGTCAGAGATAAATCCGTTTCCGTTTTCATCAAGAAATTTGAGCGCAACAATTTGGCATTGCCACCCCACACCGGCGATGCCGGTAAAGTTATTTCCCGCAGCGCCAAGGATCCCGGCGATGTGGGTGCCGTGTCCCTGTTCGTCCATGACATCTCCGTTGTTATCCATCGTGTTGTATCCGAAGGTGTCATCTCTCCAACCATTAAAGTCGTCATCCATTCCGTTGTTTGGAATTTCGTTAATGTTGATCATTATATTGGTGCGCAAATCGGGATGCAGATAATCTACACCCGTATCGATAACCGCCACTCGAAATTCGGGATCCCCTGTCCAAAAATCCCAGGTCGGTATCGCACGGATGTCTGCATTCGACTGACCGGGATCGCCATTCACCGTTTGACCGATGTTGTGTAATCCCCACTGCTGATCAAATAGAGGATCATCGGGGATTGAGTCCGCATGAACGATATAATCATACTCCGCATAAAGAATCTCGTTGGATGATCGCAACGTAGCAAGCGTTTCATCAAGTTGTTGTGCAGGAACTTCGATCAAATTCAAATGGGGTATGTGGCGGGACGTTCGTATTTTTTTCGCGTGGGGTAGCCATTGTTCGATGGGAGTGACCGCGGCCACCGACTGACTTTTGAATCGTACCAGCAGACGGTTTGGATGGTGGGCTGCTGGCTTGGGTTGGGAGGATTCAGGGATGAGAGGGGCAGCGCATACAGCACCCGTGCTGAATGTTTCAACCATCAACACACAACACAATACCACAACGGACATCGTACTGAAACTTGATGGCGGGCTTTGTAGAAACCTTCGTATCAAAAAGAACACCTCAAAAGCTATTCGTGACACCGCTGAATCCCACACTGGGTTTGCGAACATCGCAATACGTCAACGGTTGAGTAGCTTCGCGTGCTCGATACGGGGAGCCCGCATTTGCATGGGGCAACGAGCGTCGCGAACCTCATTCGGTTCACATCCTGTTATTTTGTTTGAAAACAGAATTCTTAATTAACAACACTAATCTTGTATAACAAGAAATAATTCCATTCTGCTCCATTAAAGTAACAAATTTTGCAAAATATTCAATAACGGAGTAGATTTCATGGTAAGGCTGAGGCTAGAATACCCAAGTTTACATGAAAATTTCCATCATCATACCCGCGTACAATGAAGAAAAGTATATCGAAAGATGTCTAAAAAGTGTCCTGGAATCGATCGAAGCGAACCAACAGGAAAATATCACATTCGATATCATTGTCTCAGACAACCAATCGACGGATGCGACCGTTGCCTTATCTCGTGCTTTTGGCGTCAAAGTCGTGAACGAACCGTTTCGACAGATTTCTCGAGTACGCAACAGAGGCGCACAGGACGCAGGCGGTGATTGGTTTATTTTCGTTGACGCCGACTCCATCCTGAACCCAAAATCGATCGAAGCTGTCATTCGTTGTATCAGGGAAACCGCCGAAGGCAACGAGGACAAAAATTTATATGTTTACGCCTCTCGGTATGTCGGTGGCGGCAGCATTGTTGGCGTGGATGAAGCCCCCTGGTATGGGGTGTTGGCGTTTCGAACATGGAATGTAATATCTCGAATTTTACAATGCGCTGCGGGTTCATTTATATTCTGTCGAGCGGACGCCTTTCGTGAAGTTGGTGGTTTCAGTCGCGAACTGTACGCCGGGGAAGAGGTGGATTTCACCAAAAAGCTCAAACAATGGGGTAAGAAAAAAGGGCTGCGATTTATCATTCTCAAAGAGACGCCACACATCAGTTCGGGCCGTAAATTTCGAGACTATAGCCTGATCGAGATTTTCGGACAGTTCTTTCGTATCATTGTTTTGAATCGGTTTGCCTTAAGAAGCCGCAAACATCTTCCTTTTTTCTATGAAGGTCGCCGATAATCTTTCGATGAGATTCGGTCGTATGTGGATGTTCATCTCCCCATCCCATCTGTTTTCGGACGACTCACAACCCTTGGTAAATACAACCCCTGGATAATTACAAAATTAAAGCTCTGCATACATTCATATTAGATACTTCTATTAGAGGTCAATATGGAAGAACAATCAAAATATACACGCATCCCTATCGGGGCTGCCCAGGCACTGGCCGGTCATGAGAACGCGGATTTTGCGATTTTTATTCCGGGTCAATCCGAGCACAATCCCGTTTTGTATCGTGATGCCGGCGGGGATTTATCAAACCCGGATTTTGATCGGTTAGCCAACACCGGTATCGCCCACATTTTCATTCAGGCGAGCGATATATCCAAGTGTGAATCCATTCTCGAAGAACAGTTGTCCGACGTGTTGAATAATTCGGATATTACCAACAACGAAAAGGCCGATCTTGTTTATCATGTTGGTACACAGGTTGCGCGCGATTTAACTTTTGTTT
>CBDTZI010000313.1:0-4866 GCA_965364865.1 uncultured bacterium
TCTCCAGGCTACCCGCCGGTGCGCGAATTTCCGCGGGAAAGTCGGGTAGGGTACTGATGTCGTTACCAAAAATAGCTGACGTGTTGGTCATTTGCGTACCGGCTAGCTGCATTCCGTCACCGGAATCCCCGCAGAACCGAACGGTTATTTCGTCAAGCTCAATGATTTTTTTTGCTTCCATGTTTGCATCTGCTGTTTGAGTGGCTACGGCCATGGCTTAAGAAACTCCTTGTGGCAACGAAAAATACTGGAATAGATCGATCGTTGCTTCGTTATGCCCCTTCGCGAGCAAGTTGGGTTTGAACAGGATCCGGAGGAAGATTGAACACAGTCTCGGGAAAATGTTCGACTAAATACTCAACAATTCTTTTTACGGAAATAACGCCGCACAACTGACCCGAGTCAGTGACGACGGGAATGTGTCTGAATCCACCTTCGTGCATGGTACGTATAACATCCGCGATGGATGATCCGTCCTGAACCGTTTTGGGTGGGGAGGTCATCACTTGGGTGATTGAAGTATCGGGATCCATGGACGTGGCGACCACCTTGGTGAGGACGTCTCGTTCCGTGAAGATGCCGATCGGTAAGTTGTTTTCGGTGATGATGATGCACCCCGACTGGTGTTTTTGCATCTGTGCAATCGCATCGCGTATCGAACGATCGGGGTTAATCGTAACCGGATCGAGCACACGGAGGGTGTTGATCGCGTTGTGGGATAAGCTTTCGCGGAGGTTCATTTTACGTCATACCCTTAAAGAGCATCAGTTTATGCAAACCATGATTCGAAAACAAGTCAATCGGACGTAAAAAGTAGCAAAAAACAAATTCTTTTTCAGCTTGTCCCAGGGCTTCGATCCACTCAAAACGCTTGTGCCTCGATCCCCTATTTCGGCGATCGAAACGTATCTACCCAAGCGAAACCATGAGCTTCATGGCTGGGTTCAAATTTTGTAGGTTCTCGATACAATGTTGCCCGACACGAGACCGTCGATTCGCACCGTAACATCCTGTGCGGGTCCGAGAATAGACTGGCACATACGCTGCCAATTCTCAAAAAATTCGTGAGATTCGTACCCCCCGTGTATGGTTCATCGGTTAGAGCAGGGGCTTTCCATAGCCATGTCATATAAAGGCCAATGGGTTGATGGTGTGGGCTTGTATTCGTAAGACGATAGGCCGAAGTTTGAAGGTTCATGCGGTGATGCTTGCAGTGGTCGATGTGGCGGATTGGAACCATCACATTCAACGTCCGGAAATACCAAGCCCCAACAGGGATGAGAGTTGATAATTTGCGGATTCCGTGGCGATATTGTTCGGATGACCCATGCCGTTTTTGTAAGCCTGGAAATGAGCGAAATTGGGACGACTGGTACGGAACTGGCTGGGAGATTGTGATGGGACGTACTGAGGTAGTACGCAGACTGATTCTGCTGCCCTGCCGATTGAAAATAGCCATTGAATTCTGAAGCGATTGGGTGGATGAAGTTGGTTCTATTGCCACATCCGCCACGACGGAAAGAACTGAAAATATCAAGTGACAGAGCAGGTGAATGATGAGTGAACACAATACAAAAGAGTGGCAGTTTGCGACCCGCGCGATCCATGTCGGGCAGGAACCCGACCCCATGACCGGTGCGACCATGCCGCCGGTCCATTTGACAAGCACCTACACCCAGTCATCTCCGGGTCAACACAAGGGATTTGAATATTCACGTTCCGGCAATCCCACACGGGCAAGACTTGAAGAATGTCTGGCTTCGTTGGAGGGAGGAGCCAAAGGAGCCAGTTTTGCCTCTGGGTCCGCAGCGACCGCAGCCATTTTTTCCACCCTGTCGCCCGGCGACAAGGTCTTAGCCTATGCGGATGTCTATGGCGGGACGTTTCGCCTGTTGAAAAACGTGTACGAGGGGTTCGGGTTGGTCCCGGTGTTTACCGACGATGTGTCGCCCGACTCTTTTGCCCGCATGATAGACGACAAGACCAAAATCGTATGGATCGAAACGCCGACCAATCCCATGCTTCGCTGTCTGGATATCGCCGCGATGGCTCGCATCGCCCATGACGCCGGTGCATTGTTGGCGGTGGATAACACTTTCGCCACGCCTGCACTGCAGACACCGATCGCCCTAGGTGCGGATTATGTCGTGCACAGCACGACCAAATATATCGGCGGCCACTCTGATGTGATCGGCGGGGCGTTGATCGTTAAAGACGAAGCGCTGATGGAGCGGATCGCGTTTATGCAGAACGCGATGGGTGCGGTTCCCGGTCCTTTTGATTGTTACCTGCAGCATCGCGGAATCAAAACGCTCGACATTCGTATGCAGCGGCACGGTGAAAACGCGATGGCTGTCGCGAAGCATTTGCTGGATCACGCCAAACTTTCTGAGGTGATCTATCCGTTTTTAGAAAATCATCCCGATTACGAAATCGCCAAGCGGCAGATGAAAGACGGCGGCGGGATGGTATCGATCGCGTTTAAGAGCGATCGAGCCGGTGCCCTGAAATTCTGCGAAAGTGTGAAGGTGTTTTCTTGTGCGGAGTCGCTGGGCGGGGTAGAGTCGTTAGTCTGTCACCCGGCCATCATGACCCATGCGTCGATCCCCAAGGAAATCCGCGAAAAGCGCGGTGTAACCGATGGATTAGTTCGTCTGTCGGTGGGTATCGAAAACATCGATGACATTATCAACGACCTGGATCAGGCACTGGATAAAGCATAAGAAAAATCGAAAATTGAAAAAGTCGAAACGCCAAAATTTTGGGTGCCTCATTCTGTTCGTTTGAACAGTTTGTAAATCCCGACCTGTCGGGGGTGGGGGGCGGAAGCAAGTACAAGTTACGAATTACGAAAAGTCAAACCCAAGAAATCGAATGAGGGCAAGGATCCATAGGTATGAATTTGGAGCGCATTGAAGTAAACTCGGAGTCAGACTACCTGTTGTGTGATCACCCACTCATTGTATGATCTTGAGATGCGCGTAGCCTTGCTCAGTCATGCCAATCCATTCCGCTATAGCGTGTGCAGGGGAATTCTCGATTCTGAGGTACAACTTGTTTCGGTCATGGAGCGAAGGGATTCACAACGAGGCTTGTGGTCCATTCGTCGCGTTGTTGGAAATTTCTTCAGAAGGGTCTGGCCCGGCGCGTTGAGTAAACTCCGCAACGACCCTTTGTATGCGCACCTGGCTGATCGAAAGATCGATTTTATATCCTTGCCCGCTGTTCGACACCCTTTGTTTGCTCAAAAGCTTGCATCCCTTGATCTGGACCTCATCGTGCTCAGTCGCTTCAGTGAGATTATTCCCACTGAAGTGATTAACATTCCACGCCTGGGTATTGTAAACATTCATTGTTCATTGCTTCCTCAGCTGCGCGGACCGGACCCGATCGCCGGAGCGATTATCGGTGGATTGAAAGAAAGCGGCATCACCTTTCATTTCGTAGATGAGGGGATCGATACCGGAGATATTATCCATCAGCGATCATTTCCGATCGAACCCGATGAGAATGGCCACAGTTTTTGTGAACAGGCTGCACGCTTGATGACCACGATGACCTGCGAAGTCATGGGCATGTTCTTAAAGGGCGATGTGCCACGACAAAAGCAGGATCATTCCCTGGCTTCCTATTACAATGTAGGAAAAAATTTTGGTACGCACAGTCCAACCATTTACATGGATTGGAACAAGCCCGCTCGTCTCATCGACGCAGTCATACGCAGCGGTGCGGTATGTTTGACCTTGTATCGTGGAAATACGCTGAGGCTGATGAACGCCCAACCAGGTCCGGATGAAATCAATGGTGGTGATACTCCCGGGCAGGTATTGGCGCGACGTGCAGGATGGCTCGTGGTAGCGACAGAAGACAAGCCGCTTGAAATCGAAGTCGTTCCTTTTCAAAATCGAACTTGGTGGTCGATCCATCACGATGGTAATTCGAAATTTCGGCGTGGGGCTCGTTGGTTTCGTCAGCTGAACAAAGGAGAGTTACTACAAAGTCGTCCCTGGCCGGCGAATGCGACTTCTTTATCTTAACTTCACGAACGAATGAGTCATTTAGGAATTGGAACAGGGTCTCTAGTGCCGTTTCCAAAAAGGTAGTGTTGCTTTTCTTCCTCCCTTATTTTCAAGGGGGGAAGCCGGGTGCCCCATTCTTTTCGTTTGAAAAGGGTGGGGGACGGATGCAATTACAAGTTACGAATTACGAAAAGTCAAAATTGGGGTGATACCCTGCATTTGTGTAACTTGCTCGCCGACGCGAAGGATGAGATAATCGTTTCATGATGCAAAACGCGGAATTACTATGGCAACCAACGGACGAGCGGGTACGAAGTACGCAAATGTACGAGCTGATGAACCTCGCCGCGAAAAAGTATGGCTTTTCACCCAACTACAAATCGATGCACGAATGGTCGGTGAAACATCGCGACCAGTTCTGGCAGGAGATGTTCGACTTTGCGCAAATCGAGCCGTCGCAATCAGCTAATTCGGTGTTCACCGGCGAAGGAATGCTCGGCACGATGTGGTTTCCGGGTTTGAAATTCAATTTCGCCGCTCATCTGCTTCGTTTTAACGACGATCGAATCGCGATCGCAGCCGAAGACGAACTCGAACGCAAGCGAACGATCACCTATCGAGAATTGAATCAACTCGTCGTAAAATGTGCATCAGCTATGCGAAGTTGCGGCGTGGTCAAGGGTGATCGAATCGGCGGATTCATGCCCAACATACCCGAGGCGATTGTAGCTATGCTAGCGACAGCCAGCATCGGTGCGATCTGGTCGTCGTGCTCACCGGATTTCGGCATCGGCGGTGTGTTTGATCGTTTCGGTCAGATCGAACCCAAAATATTATTTACCGCAGA
>CBDTZI010000314.1:0-4858 GCA_965364865.1 uncultured bacterium
TTATCGCCACTGGGTGTATGAATCCTCGTTGCCCGTTTCGTATTGCAAGGCTACCGTCTGCGACGCATTTCTCGATCCATATCCCGCTTGGCTTCCCGGGATTTAAGTGACTGACGTTTGTCACCTATCGATTTTCCCTTGACCAGTGCGAGGGTGACCTTGGCGATGCCGCGATCGTTAAAATACATTTTCAGTGGAATGAGGGTTAAGCTTTGTTGTTCGATTTGCGGCCTGAGTTTTCGGACTTCACTGGTGTGAAGCAGCAGCTTTTTTTTACGGATCGGCTCGTGCGTGGTGGATTGATCGTGTGAGTATTGGGTGATATGACAGCCGATGAGCCAGACCTCATTCTCGTCCAATCGGGCATAGGCTTCCTCGATGGAGGCTGATTTCTCACGCATACTTTTGACCTCGCATCCCTTCAAAACGATGCCGGTCTCGATCCGCTCCAGCACCTCATATCGCATAGTTGCCTTGCGATTGGTGCAAATGGTGTTATCGGTCTTTTTTTGTTTTTTTGACATAAGTTATTGTAAAATAAGGACTTACGGTGTATTCACCTATATTAGAGTCATGTAGACAACCAGATATTTCGATTGTATATAGGACGCAAAAGGTTGCAAACTGAAGCCAACCACGAAATTTCGGGTATAATGTATTAGGGAGGCCAGTGTACCTGTGAACAAGAAGTCGACGAAAATTACAATCGATCATGAACGACTGCTTATCGAGCAGGCACGTCGTGGTGATCGTTCCGCATTGCGTGAGCTGGTGGACCTGCACAAGGACAGGCTGTTCGCGTTTATCTGGCGAATGATAAGAGATCATCACGAAGCGGAAGATGTCTGTCAGGACGCTTTTTTGAAGGCGTTTGCCTCGCTGGAGACTTTCAACACACGATATCGGTTCAGCACCTGGCTCTTCACTATCGGGTATCGCGTCTGCCTCAACCGGATGAGACGAAAACGTCCGATGACCGGCGGCGAGGTCGACTTCACATTGTTACCTCAGCCAGACAGCGAATCACCACAGGACGTTCTCGAATCCGAAGAAGCAAGTCGGTTGCGGGAGAGTATATGGTCATCGGTGGAACAACTTTCTCCACCCCAACGAGCGACGGTGTTGTTATTTTATCGGCACGAAATGAGTTGTCAGGAAATTTCATCGGTGATGGAACTCCCACTGGCTACCGTTAAAAGTCATTTGCATCGTGCCCGAGGGCGGTTGCGTGACATGCTAGAATCAGCGAGTGAAAAAGATTTGGAAGTTTTTCGCAATCTTTCCGGTCTCGCGGTGTAAAAGGAAATGAAGCCGGTCAACGTATTCGACTTGAGAGTGTAAATAAAACAGGCCTTGTGTAGACGTATGAGGTGGACGCAAGCATCATGAACTGTGAACAAGCACAACAACTATTCGACGCTTATCTTGATGGCGAGCTTTCGGCGATGCTCAAGACCGAGCTGGGCGCACACTGTGTGCAATGTGCCGATTGCCGACGAGCGATGGCCCTGATCCAGGTGAGCGGTCACATTCTTAACGCGGATCGCGATCCGGTTGAACTGGACGCGGGTTTTTCAGATCGCCTGATCGCCTGTGTAGACTCCAGAGAAAAACATTGGACGGTGCGTTTTCGTCGTTGGGCCTATGTTGGCGGCCCGATGGCAGCGGCAGCGGTGATTCTTTTGGCGTTCATGGGTACGTTTGATCGAGGGGGAACATCGCAAGTGGCGGGGCGTGTGGATAAACCTCTAATCATAGACCGTGCGAATGATGAGTTGGATGAATCGTTGATCGACTCGGCTTTCAATTCCGGTGATGAAAACGATCCGGCGATACGGGGTTGGTTCGATCAGGTCGAAACCAACCTGAAAAACAAGCGGGGCAGCGGCGAACAGTTGCAGGAATCGTTGAACCTGACCATTCTCCAGATGATCGACATACTCGATAAAGCGGATGAATCAGTTCCGTCAGATTCGCCACGCGTTGATCCGAACCATAAACCAGCGTCGGACAAGTCAAAACGACCTGCGAATCGCAGTGATAAAAATGTCGAAGACCTCTAGCTTTGTTTTTTGCATTTCACACTTTGACTTACCCCCCAAGAAAAAATCAGAAAGTTCTTCGCGTTTTCATCCAAGACAGGGTAGTTTAGCGCTTTAACCATGGAAGGCCTTTGTCGATTTCGCCGATAAGCAAAGGTTGAGGAAATGAATCCATACGAGCGATACGACTTACCATGAAGCGAATCATTCTGAAACTATTGATATTGTCAATGACCGTGAGTGTTGCCTACGGTCAGCCGATGAAAAATAGCTCTGGCAAACAGCCCTTTTCAAAATACATACCCTCGACGGCTGGTCTATATGTTTCGGTTCATCAACTGGGTGAATTCAATCGGGTGCTGCATTTATCCCCCCTGCAGAAAATGCTTGCGATCGTAACCGGGCAACATGAAACCGATGGAGAAAAAAACGATATTCAATCGGCGTTGTTGGCGTTTATCGGGGATGGTCACAAAGTGGACCGGAAACGATTGACGAAATGCGAAGTGGGTATTGTCGCGTCGTCGTTGTCTGATCTGTCCAGGGTGATGTGGTTTGTTCGTCTTCCGCAGGGGGTTCACGCCAAGCTGTGGTTTCCGGAATCCTCACCCAAAAAAAATCAAATAACATCTTCATCCATGTTGTATCGCAGCGCACACGGATTAATTGTTTTACACCACGAAGATGTCGTTGTGCTCGCGAGACCGCCCATACAGGGATTGTTTCTGCGGGAAATTTATCACTTGATGCGCGATCAAAAAAAATCGTCATTGCAGCAGCATCGCGCCTATCAGGAACTACTTGCCTACAAACCGCCAAATTCTTTGGGTACAATTTTTATTGTACCGGATAAAAACCAAACCACGGACGATTCCACTTCGTTGTTGTGGCCGATGTTGGAGAGTGCGTTGTTCGGTATGTACGAGCGGGACGGTCAAGTGGATTTTACGGTTCGAGCGGTGACCCGTCGTGCTTTGCCTGCGGGCCGTGTCACCACGGTAGCCATGGAGCGTTTTTTGGATTTACCCGCCACGACTTTATTTGCCATGGTCACGCCGTTGGATCTAAACCTGTCGTTACCTCCTAAAGACACAGCGATCGCGAGTACTTTTTCACGATATTTATCTTTTTTAATGCGGTATCGCGGATTGCGTTGGATCGAAACCGGCCCTTTGCCCAAGCTTGGCCCCCATTTGATTGTAGCCTGGGGACAGGATTTGCGATTGGACAAAGCGGCTCCGCAACTGGCGATTCTGTTGGAATCTAAAAATGTGAACAGGCTGCGAAATGAGATGACCGCGATCGCGGGTAACCTGATAGAGATGTTGTTACGGTTTCCACCAGCGACGGGGGGCATGGATTTATCTTTGCAACAGAATTCGCATCTGGGAATACCCATTTATTCTGTAACCATCCAGGCCAATACACAGGATTTTCCGTGGTCTCAATGGGCCGACTCGATCGAGCCCTGTTGGGCGGCGTGGCGGGGATGGTTTATTTTCGCATTGAGTCGTGATCATCTCGAACGGATTCTCGATGCCCAGTTCGGTATGGTACCCACAATGGCGACCTGGGATGATGCACGATCCATTCGTCGTCAAAGCACGAATCGCTCACACATCGCGTTGATGCAGCCGCGTCTAGCGGCGGACGTGTTGAACGAGTGGATGATCAAAGCGGGCGAACCGCAATCGAATGCACCCTCCCATCTATTTACAAATCTATTGAACCCGAAACCCAAGACTTCATCCATGCTGGGGATCGGAGTCCACACGCAACAGGAGCAGGGCGTGGTTGTGGTGGCGCGAGTTTATCCAGATGGGCTTGCTTCGGGATTGTTGGAACCCGAAGATCGAATCATCGGCCTTGACGGAGAGTTGTTGGATTTGGAATCACCCAATGCTGACGTCAGACGCCGCTGGTCCTACAGCCAAACCAAACCCGGCCCGACATTTCGAGTCATACGATCTGGTGCATTTATGGATATCGTGGTGCCGAAAGCATTGTCTACAGCTTCAAATGATCCGCTACGAATCAACCCGGGTGATGTGATACGCGATGCGATATCCCTGGGTAAAACGATACCCTTTGCGTCTTTTGTCGCATTCGTTTCAGACGAAAATCATTATTCCGCAAAATTTACGATCAGGATGGACCCACGGGAACAGCCGTAGTGTTTTCGTTTGCGAGGTTGGGTGCGGCCTGGTTACCATTTTGTTTTCCTAACGATTGAACGTAGGAATCAACAAATCGATCGAGAGATTGTTCAAAGATGGTGCGTACCCAGTTTGCATCGAGATTGGGTAGTTCTACTTGTGCCGGGGTCGATGTGATCTTTTGATGTCCGGGAACGAAAAATTCACTCTGGGCTTCGCAGTGATCAAATCCAGCCAGTCGGAATGTGATCATCAGGTATGTGTTTTCCGTTAACGAAAATTTGAAGGTGCGAATTCCGGGTTTGATGATAGGGGCGGTAGCACACATGCTTTGTTGCGACGTGAATTCCTTAAACTCTTCAAAAATTTGCTCAACAATCTGTTCCGACGACTGTTCAAACTGGTCGCGCGACGCTCCGCGTAAAACATCTACCTTATCCAGAAAATTCTTTTGCCAATCGTTCATGGTTATACCTTTATAAGAAAGATTCCTCCTTTTTTATCGACGAGGCAACGGCTGTACTCAATACACTACAAATAAAGTTTCATTTTGGGACGTGTATATAAGTTTTATCGAACCTGTTGGGTGTGCAATTAGGTTGGGCTGTGCCCGACGTCATTAAACGGTGGGTAAAACCCGCCCAACATATATTCAGTATT
>CBDTZI010000315.1:0-4856 GCA_965364865.1 uncultured bacterium
CAAGGGTGTGATTGCAAAAATCGTTCCTGAAGAGGATATGCCTTTCCTGGATGATGGTACCCCGATTGACATTATGCTCAATCCACTGGGTGTGCCTTCTCGTATGAACGTCGGACAAATTCTGGAAACGCATCTGGGCTGGTCCGCCAGGCTCCTGGGATTCCAGGCGATCACGCCGGTGTTTGATGGTGCCCATGAAGAAGAAATTCATGCCGCGTTGGAAGAAGCAAATCAGGAAGCGGATCGTCGATCCAATGATCCCGAAGCGATTGCCCAGGCGGCTGCGGACCAACTTCTCTATGCCAAATTGCCGCGGGGTGGAAAAGTCATTCTGCACGACGGTCGAACCGGTGAATGTTTCGATCAACCCGTAACAGTGGGCTACATCTACATGTTGAAATTACACCATCTGGTGGACGACAAAATTCACGCTCGTGCAACCGGCCCGTACAGCTTAATCACACAGCAGCCGCTGGGTGGTAAAGCCCGAACCGGTGGTCAGCGATTCGGTGAGATGGAAGTGTGGGGCCTGGAAGCGTATGGCGCCGCCTACATTCTGCAGGAATTGTTGACGGTGAAAAGTGACGACGTGGAAGGTCGTACGAAGATTTATGAAACGATGGTCAAAGGGAAAAATACGTTGGAGGCGGGAACGCCGGTTTCCTTTGATGTGTTATGCAACGAAATCCGTGGATTGTGTTTGAATATCTATCTCGAAAAACGTCGGGTTGGTTAGGTTGAATTTTCTGTATAGCCGTGGGCTGAACAGGTTGGCCCGTGCATCAGAACATGACCATGAAAGGCAGGCGTATGATGCTGGACAATATCGAGTTTAAGACAACAAAAACACCTGATTTGAAGGAGTTGTTGGCCTTCTATGATCGTCAGCACCATGACATTACGCATTCAAACAAAAAGTTGCAGCGGATGGTGGACAACGCGTTTTGTTTTATTACCGCCCACAAAGATGGTGAGCTGATTGGTATCACGCGAGCGGTAACGGATGGTCTCTGGGGATATTTGGCGGAATGTAAATTGGATCCCGAATTTCAGGGTCCAGCTTGTATTACCCGCACCGACGGACGGATCGAACATGATACCGAAGGCATTGCCTACGAGATGGCCCGGTTGGCGATTCAGGCATTGCGTGATTACGGGGTCGAGCGGATTGATGCGATCGCGTACGGAACGGAAGTCGATTTTTGTGTGGAATTAGGCTTTAAGAAACGACCGGGAGTGGTGGCGATGGAATTGGCGACGCTTACGCCGGTGCCCACGCGCGAAGAAGTGGCTTCCACGGTTTTGAGTTCATAACAATAGATGGTACCCGTGATCCGAAACGGTCGGATCACCCAAGGTGTCCTTCACTAAAGGATCGGCCTTACGATGCTGGAAAACATTTACGATCGGGTTAACGATTACAGCCGAGTGTTTATCTCCCTCGCATCACCCAACGACATTCGAAGTTGGTCGTTTGGGGAAGTGAAAAAACCGGAGACGATCAATTACAGAACCTACCGTCCCGAAAAGGATGGTCTGTTTTGTGAGCGAATCTTTGGACCTGAGCGCGACTGGGAATGTGCCTGCGGTAAATTCAAGGGTACAAAACACAAGGGCATTATTTGTGATCGTTGTGGTGTGAAAGTGACCCATTCGCGTGTTCGTAGAAAACGCATGGGACATATCAACCTGGCTGCACCGGTGGTACACATCTGGTTCTTTAAGGCGATGCCTTCGAGATTGGGTGCGCTGTTGGATGTCAAAACCGCCAGTCTTGAAAAAGTCGTCTATTTTCAGGATTACATCGTTATTGATCCCGGCGATACACCCCTGAAAGATAAACAACTGCTGACGGAAGAAGAATATCGCTCCGCCCTGGAACAGTATGGACGATCGTTTACTGCCATGATGGGTGCAGAAGCGGTCAAAGAATTGCTGAATCGACTGAATCTTGAAGAAACTTCGGTTCAGTTGCGTGAAGACATTATTAAGACCGGCAGCAAGCAGAAAGAAAAAGACCTGGCGAAACGATTGAAGATCGTTGAGGCGTTGAGAACATCTCCCAACGAACCAAGCTGGATGGTGCTTGATGTGATTCCGGTTATTCCGCCCGATTTGCGACCGCTGGTTTTGCTGGACAGTGGTAATTTCGCCACCTCCGATCTGAATGACCTTTATCGTCGAATTATTAACCGTAACAGCCGACTGAAAAAGCTGGTCGATCTCAACGCGCCTGAAGTCATTATTCAGAACGAAAAACGAATGCTTCAACAGGCTGTGGACGCGTTGTTTGACAACGGACGATGTCGTCGACCGGTGTTGGGTTCGAGTAATCGCCCGCTGAAATCCATGACGGATATGATTAAAGGTAAGCAGGGTCGCTTCCGTGAAAATCTGCTGGGCAAACGTGTGGACTATTCCGCACGATCCGTGGTGGTGGTGGGTCCGGAGTTAAAACTGCATCAGTGTGGCTTGCCCAAGAAAATCGCGTTGGAACTGTTTCAGCCCTTTATCATTCGAAAGCTCAAGGATCGCGGCCTGGCGGACACGATTAAGTCTGCCAAGAAAATGCTCGAACGTCGCGATCAGGCGATCTGGGATATTCTGGAAGAGGTTATTTACCAGCACCCGGTAATGTTAAACCGTGCGCCCACGCTTCACCGTATGGGGATTCAGGCTTTTGAACCTGTATTGGTTGAAGGTAACGCGATCAAAATTCACCCACTGGTCTGTCGGGGATTTAATGCCGACTTCGATGGTGATCAGATGGCGGTTCACCTGCCGTTGTCCATCGAAGCACAGGTCGAAGCGCATGTTCTGATGATGTCCACCAATAACATTTTCAGTCCAGCCAACGGAAGCCCGATTATGTCACCCACGCAGGACGTGGTGATGGGGACGTTTTATCTGACGACCGACCATGTCAGTTTGAAAGTGGACGAAAAAGATACGCGACGATTTGCGGATCCCTTTGAAGCGATGTGTGCTTATGAACACAAGAATATCGGAATCCATGATATAATTCTGGTGCGTGTGGATCAGGAATTCGTGGTTGACGATCTTAAAAAAGACCAGGAAGAAGTTCCAACCAACAGGCGTATTTTGACCACCGTGGGTCGACTGATCTTCAATGATATTCTCCCGGTGGGCGTACCTTTTTATAACTGTTCATTATCACAAAAAGGTTTGATGCGCGTGGTTGCGGACTGTCACGTTATGCTGGGCCGATCTGCTACGATCGACCTGCTGGATAATATCAAGGATTTAGGATTTAAGCACAGTACACTGGCGGGATTGTCCTTCGGGGTTACGGATATGCGTATTCCCAAGGATAAGCAGGGTATTATTGATAAGGCCCAAAAACGCGTTGACAAAATCGAAAAGTCCTTCCACGAAGGTACGTTGACGCGGCTGGAACGATACAACCAGATTATCGATGTGTGGATTCACGCTCGTGAACTGGTGACCGCTGCGATGATGGAAGAACTTCGAGTTGACTATCGCGATGAGGGTTACCTCTATAAAAATAAAGGTGATGCCGACGCCAAACCTTATCTGAACCCGATCTATTTAATGACCCAGTCCGGTGCACGAGGTAGTGTGGATCAGATTCGTCAGTTGGCGGGGATGCGTGCGTTGATGGCCAAGCCCTCCGGTGAAATTATTGAAACCCCCATTAAGGCTAACTTCCGCGAAGGGTTGTCCGTGCTGGAATACTTCAGTTCGACGCACGGTGCTCGTAAAGGATTGGCGGATACCGCGTTAAAGACAGCCGACTCCGGCTATCTGACGCGTAAATTAGCCGACGTAGCCCAAAATGTGATTGTGAACGCACACACCTGTGGCACGATTAACGGCATCACCAAAGCAGCGATTTACAAGGGTGAAGAGGTTGATATTCCACTGAGTGAAGCGATCATCGGTCGTGTTGCACGAGATGATATTCGCAATCCCATCACCGATGAAATGATCGTCGCCGAAGACCAGCTGATTACGAAGGAAATCGCTTATCAGGTTGAAGAGCTTGGTATAGATAAGTTACGTGTACGAAGCCCGATGACCTGCGAAAGTTCAATGGGCGTTTGTGCGTTGTGTTATGGCATGGATATGTCAACTGGTCGATCGGTCGAAAAAGGGTTGGCGGCAGGTATCATCGGCGCACAGTCGATTGGAGAACCGGGAACACAACTCACCATGCGTACGTTCCACACGGGTGGTGTCGCCCAGAAGGCCGCGACGGAGAATGCCATCAAAGCCAGCCAAAAGGGGATCGCCAAATACCAGGACTTAAATCCTGTGATTGTCCCGGGTTTGGATGGTAAGGATCGTCTGGTGGTTCTGAAACGAAACGGCGAAATCCATATTGAGGATGAAAAGGGCCGCGAACTTTCACATGACAAAGTACCTTACGGTGCGGTTCTTCATGTGAAAGACAATCATCCAGTGTCACGGGGTGACGTTCTTTGTGAATGGGATCCTCACATGACACCGATCCTGGCGGAGGTGGGTGGTTTTGTCCGCTTCCAGGATGTTGCGGATGGTGAAACGGTTCGTCTCGAGCAGGAAGGTGGTCGATCGAAGTTTGTGGTGATTGAGCACAAGGGTGAAAAACATCCTCAGATTGTGATAGAGGATAAAGACGGCAACGTGCTGGACTATCATTATCTACCCGCGAAAGCGCGTATCGAAGTTTCCGAAGGTCAGGAAGTGTTGCCGGGTATGGAACTCGCTCGACAACCTCGAGCGATGGGTGGTACACAGGATATTACGGGTGGCCTGCCGCGTGTGACCGAAATCTTTGAAGCACGACGTCCGAAAGAACCAGCGGTCATGGCGGAAATTTCCGGTCTGGTAGA
>CBDTZI010000316.1:0-4813 GCA_965364865.1 uncultured bacterium
GGTTGGGCGTGTCGTTTGTCCAGAGAGAATACGCCGAGGTCCTGGGCGGGCAAGATCGCACTGACCTTTAATCGTAACGTCGACACCGTGTCATCTTTTCGGCCCAACAGGGTTTCAGTGGATATCGCAGAGGGCTTGCCCATGCGCAACAGGATGTCTTCGCCGATTTTGATACCCAGGTCGTCGGCGAGCGGCTGATTCACAACAATGGAACGACGCGTGTTTATTGTAGCGTCTGATGAGTTGGTGCTTGTAGGATTGGGAAGTGTTCCCAATTTCCAGAACGAATCGTCGACGCCAAGGATGTTGACTCGGTCAACACGGGTCCGATGTTGGGCGTGGATCGCACCGCCACGAAGTAAAATGATCGGGCAGGCAAGATCAGATTGTGTGGAAAATTCCGGGACGCGCATCAGTGCTTCCGCCATCGATTGCTGAAAAAAACGTGGTGCGATCATGGCGTGATCCACACTGCCTAGTCGGTCGAGGGCGAGATCGGTCAAGCTGCCGCGCATGGAATCACCCACGATCAGGGCGCCGGTGAGGGCGGCGGAACCGGCTGCGACCCCAAGCATGACCGCGAAGTGCATGCGCCAGTGGTGCAGGGCGGATCGAATTTGCAGGGTTCTTTGACGCACGAAAATCCTTTTTTTCTTTTATGCGCTGGTTAATTTACCGTCGATCAGTTCGTATTGCAGGTCAAACCTGTTGGCAAAGTCCTGGCTGTGGGTGACGAGTATCAATACGGCTTTTTCTTCACGATGAATTTCCAGCAGCAAGTCCGCCACACTGTCGCTGGTGTTTCGATCCAGATTTCCGGTGGGTTCGTCGGCTAACAACAGGGTCGGGTGATGGATCAATGCGCGGGCGATGGCCACGCGTTGTCGCTCGCCGCCGGAAAGTTCAGCCGGTCTGTGATCGAGTCGGTCGGTTAAACCCACGCGGTCGAGCAATTGTTTTGCACGTTGCACGAAATCTTCTTGAGGGCCGTCAGAATTGGCCAGGGTCGGGATCAGCACGTTTTCCAACACGTTGCATTGCGGGAGAAGATGATGTTCCTGAAAAATAAATCCGATGTTCTGATTTCGAAAACGTGCTAAGTCTGTTGCGGACAAGTCGAAGGGGTTGGTGCTGTTGATGCTGACCGATCCGGTGTCGGGTGTTTCCAGCGTGCCGAGGATGTTGAGCAGGGTGCTTTTGCCCGAGCCGGATGGTCCCATGATGGCTGCGGATTGCCCGGCGGTCAGGGATATGGATACGTCTTTGAGCACGGTGATCGTCTGGCTTCTGGTTGCGTATTGTTTGCAGATTGATGTTGTTTGTAAGGTGTTGTTCATGGTTTTGAATGTTTATCCAGTTCTGGGCTAATGTACAGGCGGAATCCGATCCATCGTGACTTATATCTCTCGTCATAACACTGGCGGGCAAGCCGCCAGTGGCACCCGTGTTTGGTTATCTTACATGTTGCTCGAAGAGTGACCAGCTTTTTTCGGCCATGATTTTGTCGGTATAGTTTTCCTGCACATATTTTTGACCTTGTCGCCCAAATTGTTGTCGAAGATCGGCGTCGTCCATCAGTTGGATGATCGCTTTGGTTAAGGCGTCCGGTGACAGGGCATCATACAACATCCCGCCCTTCGTGGCGCGGATCAATTCGGGGAACGATCCGTGATCGGGTTGAACGACGGGCACGCAAGCAGCTAACGCTTCGAGAATATAAAATCCTTTCGCTTCTTTATAGACTGTAGGGACAGACAGCACATGTATGGAACGAAGAAATTCTATTTTTTCGGTACGATTCACCTCTCCGATGTATTCAAACGAATCCCGCTGCCCCTTTTTTTCTAACGTAGCGTAAATCTGATCGAGATAAGGTCTATCCGCCTCAGAGAGGTAGCCGGCGGCGATGACTCGACAGTTGAGACCCGCTGTTCTGAGATCGATCAATGATTGGCATAATTGTTCGAGTCCTTTTTCCGGGCAGATGCGCGCGAGATATCCAATGGTAAAGGGTGCGTCGTCAGGTGGCAAAGGTGGTCCTGGTATATCGGAGTTCGCTGCTGAAAAATCTTCAACGTGGATTCCCATAGGGACGACGTGGATTCGATCCACGGGTAGTGAAAAATGTTGTTGTGCGTGGGAGGCGAAGTATTCGGTGACGGCGATGAAGCCATCTACGTTTTTACTTTTTTCGCGGATCAGGTCGAACGCCTGTTGTTTGTAAGGTTCGTCCAGTTGATCCAGAAAAATATCTTCGCCGCTGAGTGTGCAGAGGATTGGCACGTCGAAAACTTTTTTGAGTTGATCGGCGATGCCGGTAAACATTAAGTTGGGCAGGTTGATCAGGTCTGGTTTTAATTGTTTGAGTCCGTCGATCAGGCGACCCAGCTCTTTTTGTTGTGCGCCGTGTTGGCCTTTGAGAACGGAAACGGTGAGGGCGCCGAGTTTCTGGGGTTTGGTTTTTCCCGCGAATCGACCCACTTGATTTAACAACGCGGGTTTGTCGAGCAGACCGGTGACCCAGTTGGGCAGTTTTCGATAGAGCGAGGATAATTGTTCGAGGTATACGTTGATGCCGCCGTAATAAATGGTGCCGGTGCTGACGTCGGTTTCGTCGGTGCGAAGCGGGGTGTAGAGTGGGATGAGAACGACGTCGCGTTTTTGCTGGATGAGTGTAGCGGCCAGTCGGTTGTCGCGCATGCAACTTCCGCAATACATGCCAGCTGCCCCAGACGCTAAAAAAATCACTCGCATATTGTTCCCGTTATTCCATTTGTATCACAACCCGGCCATATCATCAGACACTTGTTCATCATAGCGGATTATTGGATAATACGGAGGTCGGGGCTGGGTCGTATGTTTTTTCAAGAAAAAAGTCGAATTGTAACGCGAGTGTATGTATACAAATTTTGACACTTAACCCATTTTGATATTACGGGTAGGTTTTCTTAGGGATATCACAAAGAGATAGCGTAGATGACCTTATATTTTTCGGATGAAGAGAAGCTGGATCGTGACGGGCTGATTGCTTTACAGCGGCGCAAGCTGAAGGCGATGTTGCGTGAGGTTCTGGCTTCCAATTCGTTTTATCAGAAAAAATTCGCCGGAATCACCTTTGATGCCGAGACGGATTCTTTGGATCAACTCCCTTTCACAACTCGCGCGGAGATCGAAGAGGATCAGCAAAAGCGCCCTCCATATGGTACGAACTTAACTTATCCATTCGATCAATATGTGCGCCATCATCAGACCTCGGGCAGTCGTGGTTCGCCGGTACACTGGTTGGATACGCCCCAGAGTTGGGATTGGTGGAAACATTGTTGGAGCGTGGTTTATCGAGCGGCGGGTGTGACGCAATCGGATCGGATTATGTTTCCGTTTAGCTTCGGTCCGTTTATTGGATTCTGGGCTGCGTATGAGAGTGCGTCGGCGCTGGGGAACCGATGCCTGCCTGCGGGTGGGATGACTACGACTGCGCGGTTGAATTATCTACGTGAACAACAGGCGACGGTAATTTGTTGTACGCCGACCTATGCCTTGCGAATGGTTGAGGTTGCACGCGATGAGGGGATTGATTTGTCCGCGTGTGATGTCAAAGCGATCATCGTCGCGGGCGAACCGGGTGGAAACATTCCATCCACGAAATCTCGAATTGAATCGGGTTGGGGTGCCGGGGTTTTTGATCATCCGGGAATGACGGAAATGGGTGCGTGGGGTTTTACATGTGAACAGGCTCCGGGCGGCGTACATGTCATCGAAAGTGAGTTTATGGCGGAGGTGATCGATCCTCAAACGTGTAAAGTTGTTGAGGATGGCGTTGCGGGCGAGCTGGTTTTGACGAATCTGGGTCGGTGGGGAAGTCCGCTGATTCGATATCGCACAGGAGATCAAGTAAGCTTATCGAGGTCATTGTGCTCGTGTGGGCGTAGTTTTGCACGAGCCATAGGCGGCGTGTTGGGCCGAATCGATGATATGATCGTCGTGCGCGGGAACAATGTTTTTCCTTCGTCGATTGAAAGCGTGTTGCGTGAGATCGATGGGGTTGCTGAATTTCAGATGGAAGTGAGTCAATCGGGTTCGATGTCGGAACTGCTGATTCGTATTGAACCGGTAGATTCCCGGGTTGAAGCTGGCCTGGCGGATCGTGTACAGCTTTTGATGCAGGACCGATTGCATTTTAAGCCGCGGGTCGTTTTGGTAGAAAAAAATTCGCTTCCGAGATTTGAGATGAAAGCAAATCGTTTGATCCATCCTGATCGCGATTCAAATGAATAAAATGAAGCTAAGCAGAAGTTTGAGTATCAGTATAGAAGGACAATTAAGATGAAACGGCAATTATTTTGCATCGCAATCGTGTGCGGATTTTTCAGTGTAAACGCGTTGGGTAACGATTGGCCTTACTGGCGTGGCCCGGAACAAAACGGGATGACCAAGGAGAAGGGCGTCATTACACACTGGTCGCAGGGCGGTGAAAACCTCTTATGGAAAGTTCCGGTGGGCGGTCGGACCACCCCGATCATTATGAAGGATCGGTTGTTTGCGATCACGCCGGTCGGCGAGGGTCCAAATTTGCAGGAGCGGGTGATCTGTCTGGATGTCAATACGGGTGAGACCCTCTGGGAACATCGGTTTAATGTTTTTCACACCGACATCGTTGAGAACCGCATTGGCTGGACTTCATTGGTGGGTGATCGAGTGACGGGTTATGTGTACGCCCATGGTACGGGCGGTGAATTTTTCTGCTTTAATCGCGATGGTAAAATCATCTGGAAGCGTTCGTTGACGGAGGAGCTGGGCCGAAGCAGCGGATACG
>CBDTZI010000317.1:0-4809 GCA_965364865.1 uncultured bacterium
ATACTCTGCACCCGTCACTTCAAAGTTGCCATCCGCGGTCATGCGAAGCTTGACCGCTTTCAGAGCACATCGTCCAACGTCGATACCCCAGATTGTTTGTGGGCCTGCCATAGTGGTTGTCTCCGTGAGGTTGGAGCGGTTAATCTTTTATCTAAAAGCGAACCGCCCTATGGCCTTTCATGTCAAATTTCAGGTAAATCCCCAAGCTCGCCTCTTTCATCCGGCGATACCTTAGGGTATGGTTCCTCTGCTATGAGCACCAAGTATCTATTGACTACCTTCGGCTGTAAAGTCAATCAATACGAATCACAGCTGATCCGTGAAGTTCTCGAAAATCTCGGACTGCGTCAAGCTCGCCGAGGAGAAGCACCGGACCTTGCGGTGGTCAACACCTGCGCGGTTACACGTAACGCCACTCGAAAAAATCGCCGCGCCATCCGTCGTTTAGCCTGCGGTGGTCGTACACCGGTCTTCATCGTTGGTTGTGGAGCTTCCGCGGACACTGATCGTCTCGGTATGATCGATGGTGTAGCTGCGATTCTCGGTCATGATACGGATGTCTGTGCCGAATTACGAACTCGCGTGATCGATCGCCTGGGATTGAAACAGCAAACACTTCCCCGTGAGGACGGCTTCAATTCACAACTTTCTGCGGACCAGGCTCTTCAGCGTCCGAATGCTCAACAGGATAAGGTATGGATGATTTCGGGTTCCACGATGCCGGGGCAACGCGGCACGGCCATCCAAACAACCTCAGAGCCGATAAAAATTATTTCGGCCTCACTGCCCATTGTCAAGGACGAAGACCATATGGTTTCGCGTATTGACCATTTTTATGGGCACCAACGAGCCTTCCTCAAGGTGCAGGACGGATGTGATGCGTTCTGTACATACTGCATTATCCCTCAATTAAGGGCGAATTTACGTTCCAAGCCGGTTGAGGTGGCGGTCGAGGAAGCCCGGACACTCGTTAGAAATGGCCACAAAGAAATTATCATTACTGGCATATTTTTGGGGGCATATGGTCGAGAAACGGCAATTCGTAAACGGTTTTCATCGAAAAAGTCGCCGCTGGCCCAACTGGTTTCGGCGTTGGCGAAGGTGGAGGGGCTTGAGAGGCTGCGACTTTCCAGCCTCGAGCCCGGTGATGTGGATGGTGATCTGCTCGAAGTTCTGTCTGAAAATAGCAATTGTGTGCCCCATCTACACCTGCCCTTGCAGTCGGGTAGCGGGGCGATTTTGCGAAAAATGAACCGTCAGTATGAAATTGATCATTTTTTCGACATGGTAGAGCGGGTGCGGGCTGAGCTGGATCAGCCAGCAATTTCAACGGACATCATTGTCGGTTTTCCGGGTGAGTCGGATACCGATTTTGAATCCTCTGTTCAAGCAGCCTATCAGAGCGAATTTTGTAAGATTCATGCTTTTCCGTTCAGCCCGCGTGAGAACACGGCGGCGGCACGATGGCAGAAGGAATTTGTTCACCCGACGATTGTGCGTGAGCGGATGCAGCGATTGGCTGAGGTGGAGCGTGAGTGTTCGTTGGCCTTTCGTCAGCAGTTCATCGGCCAGCTTGAGCGAGTGATCGTAGAACAGCCTTCCAATGACCACGACGAGAATTTCAATGAGCCGGATGAAATCGTATATCATGGCAGGGCGGATCGATATTTTCAGATTCATTTTGAATCGGATCCATTAAGGCGAACCGTACGGGCTGGTGATATGATTTCGGTACGCATTGATCGTGTCACACCCACCCGCACACACGGGACCATCATTGAAACGACAAGCGATACCTATCCACTTCATGTACTGACCAATCAAATATCATAAATAAAAAGACCCACGGGATGTTGCCCGTGGGTCTTGGAGAAAAAAACTATTTCTTTGATCTTGACCAAATAATTTTACAGGTTATTCATCATCCGACATCAGATCGTCGTATTTTTCATAGAGCTTGGGATCACGATCATACAGATCGTTTTCGTCGTTGAACAGTCGGACGATTTCGGCATCGCCCTTACGGATTTTAGCTTCGATCGTTCCGTCTGAACGAACCTCGAATGAGTATTTCGGTTTGCTATCAAAACGCAGCAGTTTGCCAGAGTGTCCTTTTAATCCGTGCAGCCCTTCACCGAGTTTGTGAAGCTTGAGCAAATGAGCTTTACCATCTTCGCCATGTAACTCAGCCATGATTTTATGAAGTTTTTCTGCGGATTCACCATCTAATTCATGAATTTGAGAGAGACTGTCTTCCAGCTGAGCTTGCCATTCACCCGCGTGCTCCTGCCATGCGTCTGTATCAAATACGAAGTTGAATTTGCCGTCGAAATCAAAATCCAGATCGTCCAGTGCTTCCATGCCATCGAGATCGATTGTGAATTGATGGGCGTTACTGGAATGGTTGAAAATCTCAAACGCCTCTTCGTCTCCGGCTTCTAGATCTTCTTCGGAGGCGTAAGTGTTTTCGGTTTCGTTATCGTTCTGGTCGGTACGGGTGACGGTAATCTCACCATCTCCTTCACGTGAAATGGCGATCACATTGCCGTCACGTAGAACCTCAACGGTTATGGTGTTGCTCTCGCCTTCACTGTTGATCACGATGGAGCGACTGCCTGTGTGTGGCATGATCATTTTTATGTGATCGGGCAGATCTTCCAGTTCTTCGAGATTGCCGAGATCCTTAAAGATCCATTCGCCCTTACCATCTTTCAACATGATTTTTCCACGTGTGATGATCTTGTCTTCGATTTCTGCAAAGGGTTCACCGCTGAATTTGAGATCAAAGTTAAATCCCTTCATGTCCGCTCTGGAACCGAGGACCACATTGATTTTTTGTTCGCGGCCTTCGCGAAGGACCAGCAGTTCGATTTCATCGCCGGGTTTGTTGGCTTTGATCAACTTAACGGACTCACCGACCTTCGTGCCGATTTCTTCGCCGTTGATCGCAAGAATCACGTCGTGACTTTCCAAGCCTGCTTCTTCGGCGGGGCTGCCTTCAAGAACCTGCAAGATGAGCGTACCCTGGCCATCTGTACCTAACTGATCCGCCAGCGCATCCGATACCGTGCCAATCGTAACACCCAACCAGCCGCGGTCTTTGTTTGCGTCCAGATGCTTACGCAATCGGATGACTTTCGGTTCACTCCGTCCGTCCGCACCCGCTGCTTCGCCGTCTGCCGAAACAAAAGCGAACGCCGCAACATTACCATCGCCATCACCCTTGGAAATGGTTCTAAATTGAACCTGGCTACCATCACCATTGACGATAATTTTTTTACAGTTCTTTTCGTGTTTTTCGCAAGCAGCCGTGGTGGATACCCACTGTGGAATTGCGGTCAACAGCATTATAATCAATAAACGTTTCATCCGATTCACTCCTTTAAGATTCCGGTTTTCGTTACATTATATTTTTCATTCGTCCGGCACTCGCCTATGGACGATTACATTTCGTTCAAGTGTTGGCGTGACGGAGTGGGTCTGTTCTGGCGAATCGTACGAATGCGATCCACCTCGATCCAATACATTTTTCCATCCTCACCCACGACGCCGAGCATTTCACGGCCCGTGTTTCTTCGAGTCCTTGGGTAACTCACCTGTTGCATCATGCCGTTTTGATCCAAGTTCTGGCCCACGTTAAACCCGGCATTCGGTCGCACCTGGGGCCGTATATAAGGTATTGTTGTAAGTGGCGGTGGGTTGGCCACTATAGAATTATTGATGGGTTGCGATTGACCGGGCTGAGATAGAAGCGGTTGATCGAGTGTGATTCTGGGGATCGCAATAGCCATAATGGCGGCGGCGATCGCGCCGGGAACCATCAACCAACTCCGGTTGAATCTTCGCGTATTGACGGGTTGCGCATTGGTAATGGTTTCACATCCGTCCACGCTTGTTTCCCCGATGACCTGGCCCAGGGCTTCAACCGCCAGGTTGTCAATGCACTGATATTGTTCGAGCATTTCGCGAGCGTCTGGATTACGGATCAGTTCGCGGTTGAGTTCGAGCTGCTCCTGTTCGTTCAGATCGTGATCCAACGACCGTACGATTAATGTTTCGATGTTTTTGTTGATTTTTTTCATCGTTCGTTCAACTTGTCTTTTAGAATTTCTCTCAAAAGTCTTCTTGCTCGTACCAGCCGGGTCTCAATCGAATCAACCGGCATGTCCATCACTTCGGCGATCTGTTTATATGACCAACCGTTTACGTGTCGCAAAACAAAAGGCTCGCGGTAAATCGTCGGTAGCGATTCAATCGCTTCCAACACCGCGGAGTGTTTTTCATCTCGATGTGAGTCATCATTCGACATCACCTTTTCGCCGCGTTGCATCATGTTCGCTGCATGCGTCTTCATGTGGTTTCGCCGTCGCGTAATATCCCGACCCGCGTCGTAGGCGGCGTTTCGCGTAAGGCGATACATCCAGGATCGCCAGCGTTTCAGATCGCGAAGCTCGCCGATCCGTCGCCACACCGCAGACCAGACCAACTGAGATACGTCGTCCACAGAGTCGGACTGACCCAGCACGCCCAGAATGATTCCGCGTACCCATCGATCATGCCGGCGCAGCAGCTCTTCAAATGCCTGCCGGTCACCGCTTTGAATCGCCTCGATTACCGGCCATTCCGAATCAAATTCTTCTGCTAACGCCATTGTCATAATCACCCTATAGACGGACCGCCTCCGCGATCCCTGTCAGCCATCTTACAAAAATATATTCGAGATTCAGTGATATTATGGGTAGTTAAACGTAGGAAAATGTCTCTGAGGCGTGAAAATGGCGGTTATTCCATAAATATCGATCCTGACAA
>CBDTZI010000318.1:0-4805 GCA_965364865.1 uncultured bacterium
GGTGGGCATGGCGGCGGTCGTGGCGGGTACCACCCATGCCCCGTTGACGGCGATTGTCATGCTCTACGAAATCACGCGTGAGCCCAAAGTTATTCTCCCGGTCATGTTTGCCGCTATTATCGCGACCGCAGGTGCGCGTCTGATGATGCGGGACAGTATCTATACACTCAAATTACGAAGACGCGGCGTACGCATTGGCAGCATTACTGACCTGACCATATTAAGACGTATCACCGTGGATGATGTAGATCACGAACCGGTACATTTTGTCCATCCCGAATATCCTCTTCAAAAACTGATTGACCTGGCGACGGAAACCGAAGCCGCGGATTTCGTCGTTGTGGATGACAACGGAGTTTATCAGGGCATGGTCCGAGGTCAGGATATCCGAACCGCCCTGCTGCAACCCGAAGCCATGTCATTGCTCGTCGTGTCCGAGCTACAGCGGCCAGGTGTTCCCACCGTAACCGAACGACAATCGCTGGATGTCGTGCTCGATCTTTTTTCCAGAGGCGATGTTCAATCGCTACCGATTGCCAGTTCCACCGATCCAAACCGTATCGAAGGATTGATTACCCGCCAGTCTGTGATGAGAAGATATCAGGAAGAATTGGACCGACAAACCAACTAAGACTTCGCATGATTGACGAATACAATCCAAAGCTGTGATTTTCTTCCAGATTTATCCGTAAATTTTATCCAAACTTACATCTATCACCGAAACTTTCGTTGAACGATATCTCGCCACCCAATGCCAAAAAACTGTGAAATGATTGTGATATGAATAAGAACTCGAGCGTGTTCATAAGTCACAAATGTTAAACTCTCTTTACAGACGCCTGTTTCAGGCTAAATTCAGGCATAAACCAATGAAAATCGGACCTTATCCACAATTGTGGATAACGCTGTGAATTAACTTTTTTCGCGGGGCACTCGAGGGTGTCACATGCCCGCTGCCAGGAAATGATGTTGCAAAATTAGAATTGTTGAGAATGTAGGAAGGTTTTCACTTGACGAATGTGGTAATTTATGGATACTATGCGGTCTGATGTTCTATGATGATTTAATCATGATTCTATTTTGTCATACATTCGACAGCTGAATAGATGATGTTTTCTAAGGGACTTTAAGCATCATCGCAGTATAACGTTTTGTATGTGAAATGCTGTGGCACTAAAAACAGAATAATCGGACAGCTAATGTCTTTTTGGCCTTCCAAGCTGTGAAATTTGGGAGGGGGAGAAAAACATCCGGCAACGAGCAATGATTTTCAGCATCGGAGCCGGGTGTTTTTGTATATAGCTTACGATGATCAATTCATGGTCTATCACACCTCGAATTTATGATGTATTCGCCAGGCGTTCGATGGTTTTCAACAACGCCTGCGTACCCTCTCGCCCTTCACCCATGGCCTGGTTGGCTGACAACAATTGATGAACCAGGGATGTACCCGGCAAGGGAACCATCTTGTCGCGTGCCGCTTCGAGCGTTATTCGTAAATCCTTTTGTTGCAGATCGATCATAAACATCGGATCAAAGTCACGGGCGATCATGCGTGTGCCCAGGTTGTTCAGTGCCCACGAACCGGCAGCTCCACCACTGACCGCATCGAGCATGGTGGTTGGATCAAGGCCAACCTTCTTCGCAAAAACAACGGCTTCACTAACCGCCAACAGATTTAACCCGCACAAAATCTGATTACACAGCTTGGTCAATTGACCATGGCCTACTGGTCCACAATGTACGACCGATTTTCCCAGGCAATCAAAAATCGGCTTCGCCCGATGGACCGCTTCATCATCGCCGCCCACCATAATGGCCAGCGTACCCGCTTCGGCTCCAGTCAATCCACCCGATACGGGTGCGTCCAGAAATAAGCCGCCCTTGTCCCTGATTTTACAATCCACCTTGCGAGCCACTTCCGGTGATATGGTTGACATGTCAACGCACAACATCCCCGTGCTTAATCCGTTCACCAGGCCATCATCGCTCAGGTAGACGTCTTCCACATCCGGTGAATCACTCACTATGGAAATCACCACATCAACTTGTTGGGCAACGGATGCGGGTGAATCTTGCCAGGACGCGCCTTCGCTAAGCAACTTTTGCGCCTTGGTCTTGGTGCGGGTAAACACATGTACCTCATACCCATCAGCCATCAAGTTTCGAGCCATCGGCTCACCCATGATCCCCAAGCCAATGATGCCGATTTTTTTTTCTGCCATCGTTTGTTACCCTAATATAAATTACAACAAGCCCGTGATTGATCTATCGTCTGGTGATCAGAATGGAATTGAATCGCGAGATTTCTAAGCCAACGTCAATCCAGCCTGGCCTGCGCGTTAGTCTGTATTGACTGCGTGATTCGAACGTAACGATTCGACCAACGAGCGGTCTACTCAACTCGCGGGATCGCATTCTCATACATCGAGTTCACGGCAGTCATCGATCTTTGATGGGCGTGTAGGACTGTTCGTGTTTACCCACGTATTTTTGTGTGGGTCTGAAAATTCGATTGTTTTCAACCTGTTCAAGCCAATGGGCAAGCCAGCCGGATACACGAGCGATCGCAAACACCGGCGTGTAGCAGTCACGCGGAATTCTCAGAGCGGTATAGACGATGCCCGAATAGAAATCGACGTTGGGCCAGATGCCTTTTTCAGCATAATGACTGAGTGTAACTTTTTCGATTTCCAGCGCGATCTCGAAATGCGGCAAATCACTTTTTTCTGCCAGGCTTTGCGCATACTTTTTCAACACTTTCGCACGAGGGTCCATTGTCTTGTACACACGATGACCAAACCCGGGGATCTTTTCTTTGTTGGCGATCATTTTTTCCACAACATCCTTCGCCTTTTCCGGTTTGCCGATCTTCGCAATCAGGTCCATCACGTCTTCATTCGCGCCGCCATGCAACGGACCGGACAGCGCACCCAACGCAGAACTGACCACGCTGTAGGGATCTGCCATTGTTGATCCGACGACACGCCCTGCAAATGTGGAGGCGTTCATGGTGTGGTCCGCGTGAAGAATTAAACAGACATCCAGAATTTTTTCCTGTTCGGAAGTGGGTTCTTCGCCGTGTAACATGTATAAGAAATTAGCGGCGATACTCAAATCCTTGTGGGGTAAAATGTTGTGATCGCCCACACGCAACCGTTCATACGCGGCCACCACATTCGGTGTTTTGGCAATCATACGCATACAAGCCATCCGCCGCATTTCAGCGTCAAGATTGTGTCTGGGTGGATAGAACATACCGATGGCCGCAATCACAGCCTGGACCGCATCCATCGCGTGGCCTGTTTCGGGTAAACATTTGATCAGTTCGATAATGCGATACTTCAGACTGCTGACTTGTTTGAGTCCCGCAATGAATTGATCAAGTTGAAGTTTGGTCGGCAACTGTCCATTCAGCAATAAATAGGATGTTTCTTCAAAGGTGCTGTGCTCGGCAAGATGTTCGATATCGACGCCACGATATTCCAGACGACCGGCTTGGCCGTCAACAAAACTCACACCAGATTCAGCGATGGGAATACCTTCCAGGCCTGGGATTAGTTCATGAGACATGATCACGTTTCCTATTTTCTTTTTCTGAAATCGCCGATTTATAAACAGGATAACCGGTTCTGAATTCTGTCGATGCACAGCCACACCGTACATGCAATTGTGATTTACTTGCACATAGCATACCCGAAGCGGTAAAAATGGTCTAGGGAAGCAATAATATCCAACTCGGATGTGAAGTCAGTGTACATTTCTCAAATCTGTGAAAATGGGTTATCGACAGGCCTGTCATTCCGGACTGCGGGGATGAATCGTAGAGGTGGAAATCGTACCCGTGGATAAACCGCTGGCAGACTTGGTGTGGTTAGATTCGCGGATCATGGATTCGATTTTGAGTTGCAAGTCGATCAACAATGTAAACATGGCCGGTACAACAACCAACGTGAATACCGTTGAGACCAATAGCCCGCCAAGTACCACGCTTCCCAGGCCGCGATACAGTTCGCTGCCCGCGCCGGTCATGACCACCAGCGGAAACATGCCAAAGATCGAAGTCATCGCACTCATGAAAATAGGTCGTGTACGCGTAAGCACAGAAAGCCGAACGGCTACGTGTGCTTCCATACCTACGTGTCTCATGTTGTTTAACGCCTGATGGACAATTAAAATAGAGTTGTTCACGACAATGCCAATCAGAATGACAAAGCCCAGCATAGTTAACACATCAAGATGTTGAATGGGTGAGCTGATGTCGTACAAACTAACTTCGTGTACGATTCGTAAGGCGATAAATCCCCCCACCATCGCCAGCGGAACCGAGAACATAATCACAAACGGATAGGCGAACGACTCAAACAACGCAGCCATTAATAGATACGTAATGAGTAACGCCAGAATCGCTCGCGATTGAAACACCATCAATAACAATTGTGGATTCAATGCGAAAAAACCGATACCGATCACGATCGCAAAGATGGCTAACATACGCATGGCTATCTGTGGGCCGCAAAGGAAAAAAATCAATAAAATAATTGCAGCTGTCAACAAACAGATCAACATCATCGAAAGAGATACCGACAGGCCAAAGATGCGTGGATGGTTCATCAATCCTCTAAAATCACCCATTAAAGCACGCTGTGTCTGAGTCAGTTTATCTGCGACTCCTGCAAAAGAAATAATAACGGATGAGGGTATCATTTCGGAAGAGAGGAGCGGATCGATGATATCCTCTTCCAATACCCGGATCGTTTCCTGTAAGGGTACACCATCTTTAGCACTTACAGACAGTGTCACCG
>CBDTZI010000319.1:0-4776 GCA_965364865.1 uncultured bacterium
TTCAATGCCTGATGGCCTTCCTGAGTGTATGCTATAGAGGATTGCATTCGTCCCACTTGCACTTTCACTCGTGTGTGGTTATGAATCTTCTTTTACGGGTCAAAAGAGCACGAACCATCTACACCCCATGGATTGCATCGCAGATTATCGGAGATCGCTGGATATGTTTATTTATAAGACGCCTCATCGTACACTGGAAAGTGACCACACACGTCGTGCGTTCACAATCAATCGATTCCAAACAGTTTTATTGTTGATGATGATGGTCGTGGCGGTGCAACCGACATGGGCGGGTCCGAAAGAGTTTGATCCTGTTTCCGGTGTTGATCCGATCAACTATCCTCCGGATCAGCCGGTGGACTTTAAGCACCTCAAACTGGAGCTTCTTTTTGAAGACTTGATGTCCAGATCGTTCAGCGGAACCGCCTCATTAACGATCAGACCCATTCATGAAAACGTGACCTCATTGGTGTTGAACGCATTGGATATGCAGATCCATAGCGTGCGTCTCCTTGGACGCGAGGATCTTCGATTCTACTACGACGACAAAAAAATATTCATCCATCTGAAAGAACCATTGAACGCCGATACGGATTCGATTCTTCGGATTGATTACCGTTGCACCGAGCCGCAATATGGAATGATCTGGGCGTTGCCTGACAAAGCCTATCCCGACAGGCCGTTGGTGATTCATACGCAGGGCGAACCACAGTTTGCCCGTATGTGGTTTCCCTGCCTGGATTTTCCCATCGATCGATGTACTTCCGAAGTGATCACGACCATCCCATCAAATTACAGGGCGATTTCCAATGGCCGACTGATCCGACAGAACACGGATCAGGTAAGCCGGCGAACCACGTTTCATTTTTTACAGGAACAACCCCATCCGTTTTATCTGGTGTCTCTGGTCATCGGGCAGTTCAACGAGGTGAAGGATCGATGGCGGGATGTTGACGTTCAGTATTTCGTGCCACCGGGCAAGGGAGAGGTCGCTCGTTTAACCTATGGCCGAACTCCGGAAATGTTAGATCATTTTTCGGAATTGCTGGGATACGATTATCCGTTTGCCAAATATTCCCAGACGAATGTGCCGCTGTTTATGTTTGGTGGGATGGAAAATTCATCCTCCACGACGATGGCAGATACCGCACTACTCACACCGCGTGCGAGCATCGATCAGGATTTGGAGGGTTTGGTCGCCCACGAACTGGCCCATCAATGGTTCGGAGATTTGATTACCTGTCGAGGGTGGAAACACATCTGGCTAAACGAAGGATTTGCGACGTTCATTGCCAGTGTCTGGAAAGAACAATCCAAAGGCAGGGAGGAATACCTTTATGAATTCTGGAAACGATATCAAGGAGTGGCTGCGAACGATAAAACCGATAGTGGAGAAGGAATTCTTTTTGACGATTATCGCTATCCTTTTGAAACTTTTTTCCATAAAGGAGCCATGCCCTACAGCAAAGGCTCGTGCATATTGAATATGTTGCGTCATGAACTGGGTGAAGCGATATTCTGGCGTGCCATACGATCTTACATTCGTGCGTATGCGTACACCCAGGTTGAGACGAATGATTTCCGCAGGGTGGTTGAATCCGTCAGCGGTAGAAATCTGGAACAGTTTTTTACACAGTGGGTGATTCGCCACGGCGTGGTCCATCTGGACGTCAAGTATCATTGGGATTCTGCCAAAAATGAAGCGGTGGTCACGATAAAGCAAACGCAGACCATTAGACGGGATGATCCGTCTTTCAATGTTCCACTTGATTTGTATTTTTATGCGGGGGGTGAAGACGTAACCACGACGTTACAACTTGAGCAACGCAAAGAGGTATACCGGCGGAAGTTCAATGAAAAACCGGAACTGTTTTGCGTCGATCCCCACGCCGGTTTACTGAAAAAACTTAACAGTGAAAAACCCAAACAAATGTGGATCGATCAACTGTTTCGCGGCCCGACCAATGTCAGCCGATGCAGTGCCGCCAAACATTTATCCAAACACCATCGCCCGGAAGTGGTGACTGCGCTGAAAGAGGTCGCGGAAAATGTCGACGAACACTGGTCGGTGCGTGTGGAAGCGGTCAATGCACTCGGCGCCATGCGAACCCACGCTGCCCGCGATACATTGGCGGCGTTATTAAGGAACGATCAGGTATTGGATAACCACAATTTCCGAACGGGGTTGATGACGGCTGCGGGTCAATACGATTCAAAAGAAATCGCGGCCTCCATCGCTCCTTATGCGGTGGCGGATCCGAGCGAACGGGTAGAAGCCGCCGCGACTACGGCGCTGGGTAACGTAACGGCCCTGGATGTACAGGCTATTCTTGTACGAAACGCCGACAAGGAATCCTATGGTTATCAGATTCGCATCGCTGCGATTGGGGCACTGGCGAAACGGGACGATCCACAAGCGATTGATGTTGCGATGCGTTACGCACAGTATGGCCGGCATGATCGGGTCAGGCCCGTCGCGATCCGTGCTCTGGGAAAACTCGCTCGCATTCATAAGTCAGCGCGTGCGACAATCTTTCCTTCACTCGTACGTTGGTTAAGTGATCCCCAGGCTCGAGCACAAACCGCGGCGATCGGTGCCCTGGCGGACATCGGCGATGCGAAATCGGTTACCGCGCTGAACACTTTTCTGAAGAGTCATCCTCGTCCGGTGTTTTATTATGCCGCGAAAGATGCGTTGGCTCGGGTCGATCCGGAATCCGAACACGAATCGATGAAATCGTTGCGTGAATCGGTTGAAAAAATGCGCGAATCGTTGTACACCTTACAGGAGCAATTCCAGGCGTCGCAGGGGTCCGCTGCAGAAATCAATCCCTGAGCCGACCCATAAAAGTGTCATCATACCGACACCATGTATCGCGCCAATCAATGGGTTCTATTAGATGTGGCGTACGTTTTTTAGTCTTCTTTCTCATCACTATCGGACGATGGTTGGGTTGCGATACTGTCGCATCATTTCTCGTGATGGGCGGGCATGGATTCCAAGAGGACTCCGATAAATACCCGCTCTTGATGAGTCAGATCTCGTGATTATCGACACTACGTTTTAAGTCCTCTAAAGGTGAAGAGGGTGCGTTTATTGGTCGAGTTTTATAGGAGGATACGACCATGGTCCCGTCCCTGTCGTACCTCTATACATACATGAAATGTCCTACAATAAACGCGAGTAAAACCGTTGGTCAGAGATCCGAATTACTTTTTATCTTCGTTACCGCAAACCTATTTTATGCATCGTGATGGTTCGTTGTTGCGGGTTATGGTGGATACGCCGGACAATCTGCGCCACCTGCGCACCGAGCTGGAATTGTTAAAGCGGGTGGCACGCAAGTCGGTGTCCTGGAGCGGAGTGGTCGACGCTCCCGTGGCGGACAAGTATCAGGAATCCGATCGAACAGAACTGGATCGAATTTTGTTTGACGCGTGGCATCCCATGATTGATGAAATGATCGTGCTGTTCGATCAGGAATTTGAAGACGTCAAGGAAGAAATCCTGTTGTCTGTGGTTGATGAAGAAGCAGCCAACATTGTACAAGAAGCCGCGGAGTGTGGAGTCTTAAAACCAGTTGAAGATTTGGTCGGAAGTAATAAAATGAAAAATCCTTATGGTTCAACACTGCCATCGGATATCGAAGACGCGCTGGCTGCCGCAGAAAAAGCGATTGCCAACGCCGCGCAGATGAATTCGCAACAGATCACGGAAGATGAAGTGGTTCAGGATTCAGAAATTCTAGATTCTTTTAACCTTGATCTGGAAAAAACGGATTCCGTGTTGGAGACCGCAACATACGAAGCAGCCACCGAACTGGATCTTTCGGATGTGCAGGTTAAACCCGATCATACGCTGCAATTTATGGAACAGATTCAGGAGTTGAAGGCTGTAGACGTCGACGTGGAGGACGATCAGGCGAAAAACGAAGCGAAAGATTTTGATCTTCACTCCAGTGTGCCCCAAGATTTTTCACTTCCCGAAATGGAAAATCATGGGTCGCAGGATGAATTCACCAAACCCATTTCTTCAGAGGAAAGTTCTGATCACGCTATTGAAAATATCGAAAATAGTGACGCCATGACTCCTGATGATCATGAATCGATCGATCCTATTCCTGATATCCGTACGATCAATCCCTTTGCCGCTGCGTCCAAGCCGAAGGTGTTGGATTCGGAAGTGAAGGCAGACTCTGACGCAATCGTTGACGAACAGAAATCCTTTATCTCGAACGTCCTAGGTGAGTCACAAGAGGATCAATCTGATTCAATGTCGCAGAAGGATATTTTTTCTCAGACCAATCTAGCTAACGAACCCCAACAAGTTTCTTTTGATTTACCCGAACCTGAAGCGATGATATCCGCGGCGCTTGAAACTTCACAAGATGAAAAAACACCCGATCTGATGAATTTCGAAATTGGAGATCCTCTGGCTGCGATTGAATCATTGCAGGGGAAAATGGAGCAGATTACCAACGACGCGGAAGTTGACCCGCTCGCTACCTCTGCGGATCAGGCTCCGGAGGATCAAGATGCATCATCGGAAAAGATGTTACCCCCAGCTTCCTCACAAGACCCAACAGATGAAACGGTTGAACAAGAAATTGTTACGTGCTCCGATCCTCAAGCGATGATGAAAGATGTCAACCCTGAATATTCCGAGGGAAAAAATGCGGTCGTCCCTACATCGGAGGAATTAGCCAACATGCAACATATCGAATCCGCCTTAGAGGGTGTTGACGAAACACAGCTGGACACGACGCCAGCGGTCGA
>CBDTZI010000320.1:0-4766 GCA_965364865.1 uncultured bacterium
GAAAACCACCGCCAATGGTCAGACTATAATAATAAATCATGCCGTCTGCATCAGCCGCCAAGACCGGATCGCTTCTAAAAATACCAGGCTCTATGACCCCGGGAAAGGTCCATGATTGTCCACCGTTGTGGCTATACCCCCACCCCGCCTGTCGGAAGTTGGATTCGATCGTGTCGAATTGTCGCCAGCCGATGACGATTTTATTGGGATCGGTCGGATCGATAGCGATGGAGGGTTCGTTGGCTGCGTCACCGGGAATGTTTAGGCCGTTCGCATCGACGTTGACCTGCACGCTGACAAAGCCGTCGCGAACAACGGTGTTGGATTTTGCAGACGCAGCTGATGGCCGTGTGTACGATCGAGGTTGATAGGGATCGTCGAGCACTTCTCGATGTTCAGTTTGTATGGTGGTCGAGACTCTATTCGATACGGGCTTCGCATCTAATTGAATAACCTTTGAAAGATTCACTCCGCGATCCAAATCACGCTCATGAACGATTTCTGCAATTACAATCAATGATTCGTAATCTTGATCTGCGGATGTAAGCCCAGGGCAGGGTGATTCGAGATCGAGTTGATACACACCTTGAACCGTTTCTTTGGTGGCTACCTGTATGTAATAAGTTTGACCAATCTCTAAATTGTCCACGCAGAGCTGAGAACTGAGTCCGTTACCGCACGATTTCTCATCATCGCTACATCCAATTTCAGCAAGGCTGTCACAGATTGTATCGGGAGAAGTCAAATCCTCTACACGATAGACTCCAAGAAGTGTGTCATCGGCTGGTGGGCTGGTGTTGCATGTGGATATTAAGGCGGAAGTATCGGTCGCTTCAAACGTCAACCATACCCACGAATAACCTCGACTTCCGGGAAAGGTGGAATGACAACTGAATCCTGTTTGGGAGTTGATCGTGCTGCCTGTAGTAAAAACACTGCTTGAGTTTGTACTCATTTGCAATGGGTTGTAGCAGCCATTCTCTGAGAGTGTCGCATAGCAAATCAAACCCGCTTCTCGCACACAGATCATGTCCCATGTGACCTGACAACACCATCGGTCTTCATCGCATATCTTATTACAGCAGTTGTTCGAGGCGCAACCTTCGACACGGTGAGAGACTGCACATTCTTCAATGCTGTTTTCGCACGCGTAAGAAGGGCATTGTTGTTCACCTTTATCGCAGTAATATCCGGGCTGCCAGAGTACCGGACCATCCGGGTCAGAAATCGCGGCGCAATCGCTATAAGTAAGATTTTCGCAAAAATCATCCGGAGTGCAGCAGGCTGCAACGCCGCATGGAAGTGCAAACGGATCTGCATCACAGGCTTCACCTCGTTCCCAAACGGGAAGCAGGCCCGAATCTGGCGTTGGATAGGCGCAGTTCATCTGCGGTAGGTCGCGGCAAACTCCATCGTTGTTGTCATCCAGAAAAATCAAATCGCAACAAGCGCCGAGCGGAGGTTGGCCTGCGCAGGTCATGTTGATATGAAATCCCGCGAATCGGCCGATTGGAGCATCTATTCGTTCCCAGAGTTGGGTATCCGAATCTAATACATAATAGGAATTGCGAGTGCGGCCGATCGGCGCTTGCTTACTCGTAAGCACCCAGCCTCCAATCGTGTTTCCTACCCTGCAAGTCATCCATATTTTTGATGGAATCGCGATCGGTTCATCAAAAGAAAATCGACCCAGCTGAAATCCACTTTCTGAATGTAAGATTACGTTTCGAGTTTCGGGAATGACTTCACCCGGTTTGCCATTGTCGTCATAACGCATTTCAAACGTATAAAACCCCACGCCGCGTACGCCTATTTCATAACCCGTCATCTCACAGGAATCTACGCCCAGTTCGACATCATCGGCCAACCATACGCTTGTACCCGGATTGAGCTGGCCTCTGTTATCAGCGACATTGCGATATCCTGGAAACGCGTCTGGACAGGTGTCCGTAACATAAACTTCCGCGTTGAAACTGGCGTGACCAGAATTTGGGAATCCTCCTATATTGGCGTTACATGCGAAGCCGGGAAAATCAAGAATGTCCTCTGAAAAACCTATCAGTGCAGGTGAGCCCATAACTACTCCGCAATTAGCCCTGCTGAATTTTACCCTCAGCCACATGTTTGAATAGAGTTGGATTTTCGTGTTTTGTGGCGGGATAAATTCAATGGTGATGATGTCGTTTTCCATCGATGCGGGGATGGAGACCGTTTCGATAAGCGGATCACAAAGATATATACTCTCGTTGATTCGGCAGGAGCTTTCGGGACATTCGTCATCGGTTACACATGGTTGATCCGGATTGATCCCGTCCAGGCATACACCGCCACAATCGCTATGACTTGTACACGATTGATGTTGCAGTGGTCCATCATTACAAACGCTCAACGCTTTTCCACCCGCATTGGGACAGCTATCATACAATCCAAACTCCACCTGATAGTCTCCGCCGATGTCTTTAGGGTCTGCTCGACCTGTGACCTGAAAAGTGTAACGGCTGAGCGAGCATCCGTCGGGAGCCATAATCGAAAGATCATCGGCCAATAGAGCATTGGCGGGAATTTGTGCGACATAATCCCCCCGCATATTACTATATACCAGTTTTTCTGCTGCCCTAGCTGTCGAGTTTGTGGCGTCTCCGCCGACGGTGATTTTTCTTACTCTTCGATGAATGTCGATGGGGAAAGTGCGAATCCTGTTGGACAAAGAAATATCGTTTACGTTTTCTTGAACCATCGACAGTTCTATAAGTTCGGCAGGGTCGGATTGGGCATGACTCACGCCACAGATAATGGAAATGGCTATGAGCAGTGCGATGCCTGTTGTTGAACGATTCGATGGATGTTGATTTGCGACGCGATAAAAATTGTTTTCGTGCATGTTGTTCCCCGACTTAGAAAATACAGGTAGATCGATTTTTTCCATGATTGTAGTGATATCTTATTCAGTTTCCCAGGCCGTTTGACGGCCAAAATAAATCTTCGCCCCGATGAGAAGTAATAGTGTTATTATAACGAGACCCCACTGCGAAACGGTGGGGATGAACGGATCAGGACAGGTTTGCGCGTTACAACTATCCTGCTTGGTCCAGCTTAGATGTTGACCGTTGCAATCGGAGAGAGTGACATTTTCCGTGCAGGTTCCAAATCGTGTGTTGCAACATGCCCCCAGCGCGGGGTCACAGTTCACCTGACCACAGGTAGCGTCGATCGTCCAGATCGGCCCATCGGGGTGTTGAGCCGTGCAGTCGCCGCGCAACGTAACACTACAAAATCCGTCCAGTCGATCACAACAGGCGCCGGTGGCTTCTTCGCATGAAACTTCACTGCACAGTGCATTGCCTGACCAAGTTTGTAATACGCCCGCACAGTCTGCGTAAACGACATCGTCTGTACATGCGCCATTCAGACCCGGACCACGATCGCAACAGGCGCCGGAGTCTGGTTCGCAGGTTAAGGTGCCGCAAAATTTGTTAAGCGTAAAGGTTTGCAGTTCACCCGCACAGTCGCCCGGTGCAACTTCGTCCGTACACGTACCGGTTTGGCCATCACAACAGGCACCGTTTTCCCAGATGGCGTCGCAGCTTAATCGCTTGGATTTTGTGATCACGATGTTGCCGCCAATGACACCGCCGCCATTTTTTTCCCATACCCAGTATCGCTGGCCGATCGTAGTCGGAAAACATACGCAGGCTTCCCAGGGGGAATTTACAGGGTTACAGGATGCGAGAGGATCGGAACCAGCACCACAGCAACCAGCTGGGTCGGAATCACAATCATCATTTTCTGCTACAACTACATCTAACAACAAACAATTGTCACTCCCATCAGAATTAGTGACGACTATAATATTGCTATCAAACCCCTGCGAGCCACACGTTTCGATGGCCGTGGCTGGTGAATCCGCGACGAACGTAAACCAGCCGCCGTGAGATATAACGTTCGTCGTACCGTTGGGTAAGTCTGAAGGACTGGAACATCCACAAGGACTCAAACAACGAATAACACAAGTACATTCCTCTTCGCCGTTTGGACCGGTTTCACTCGGTGCAACGCAAGCTCCCGGACAATTGGCGTCTTCGCCTGGACCGAAATCGCAGTCTTCGCCAACTTCAATACCGTCTGCGCCACAAGTTCTTGGGCAGGGGCCATCGCGAGTAATTGAGAAGTTGTCCACGTCCCAAAAGTTAACATCATTCTCGGTTTGAAGAATCACTCGGCTGACCCAGGGAGCTACTCTAGGGTATATGGGGTGGTGATAAAATGCATCACCATCTATCGAATAAGTCTTGACATCGTTGCACGGATCATGCCTAACATTGAGGTGGAAATACGCGCCTGGTGTCCAAATAGCCACGGGCCAAGGATAAACACAGCAGGGTTCATACACATAAACGTAACCCCAGTATGCAAAGTATAGGTAACTGGCTATCGAAGTGCTCGCTGATTCCGCAACTTCAAACACCACAAAACTGGAGCCAAAGGTATTGGATGCGTAGATGTCCATATCCGTATTGGTCACTCCTATGTCCAGTGCGCCGTCACCAACAGCTATTGGCGAGAATGCAGATAAACGGCACTCCCCAGCAAAACCGACACAACCCGGGTCATCGGCCCAATGGCCTTGCGTATTATTTGCAGCACGTTGAAAGCGCAGATGTTGGGTGCCACCCCCGGGTGCGGGGTTGACGGTGTCGATGTGAGGCTCCATGCAGTGCATCGAAGAAATCGACACATACCATCCGGTGTCCGGGTTGGGATCGTCG
>CBDTZI010000321.1:0-4745 GCA_965364865.1 uncultured bacterium
AGGCGTAGACACCGGCAGCCTCTTCGCTGCCTCCACCCTCGACGACCGAGAGAATCGCGGGACGGCGGAGGTGGATGGTGCGCGATGATGATGAAGCATCAGGCAAGTTCATGACGACTGATCATCATACGATGCTCAGGATAATCATTCCCCGCCAAACGTAATGCCTTGTGCCAGCGGCAGATCAGTTCCCCAGTTCAGGGTGTTGGTCTGACGTCGCATGTACGCTTTCCAGGCATCGGAGCCGGATTCGCGGCCGCCGCCGGTTTCCTTTTCGCCGCCGAATGCGCCGCCGATTTCCGCGCCGCTGGTGCCGATGTTGACGTTGGCGATGCCGCAGTCGCTACCAGCTGCGGATAAAAATCGTTCCGCCTCCAATAGGTTTGTCGTGAAGATGGAAGAGCTTAGACCCTGAGGCACGCCGTTGTGCATCGCGATCACCTCGTCCATGTCCTTGTAACCGATGATATAAAGAATCGGGGCGAAGGTTTCATCCTGCACGATCTGGTATTCGTTTTTCGCCGTCGCGATACACGGTGTAACGTAACAGCCGCCCGCGTAATCGCCGCCCTCCAGTTTTTCTCCGCCGTACAACACCTCGCCGCCTTCCTGCTTTAACTTGTCAAGGGCGTTCATCATGTCATCGACCGCACCGGTATTAATCAACGGCCCCATCAGCGTGCCCTCATTCAGCGGGTTGCCGATTTTGACCTGTTTGTAGGAGGATATGAGTTTATTCACGAGTTCGTCGCGTAGGGATTCATGCACCAGAATTCGCCGCGTGGATGTACACCGTTGGCCGGCTGTACCTACTGAGCCAAACAGAATACCAGGAATCGCAATGTTCAGATCCGCATTGGGTGTCACTATAATGGCGTTATTGCCGCCGAGTTCCAGGATGGTTCGACCCAATCGCTTGCCGACTGTTTCGCCCACGCGGTAACCCATGCGACAACTGCCCGTAGCGGAAACCAGCGGGATGCGGCGGTCGTTGATGAGCTGTTCGCCGATCGTGCTGCCCTTGCCGATGGTGAGGCTGAATAGTGCCGGGTCCACGCCGGTTTGTTTACAAACTTTTTCTGCGATCTTGGTGCATGCGATGGCTGTCAGCGGCGTACTAGACGAAGGCTTCCAGATCACAGCATCGCCGCACACGCTGGCTAGGGCTGAGTTCCACGCCCACACCGCCACCGGAAAATTAAAGGCGCTGATCACGCCGACCACGCCGAGTGGATGCCACTGTTCGTACATACGATGGCCCGGTCGTTCGGAGTGCATGGTGAGGCCATAAAGCTGACGAGAGAGACCCACCGCGAAATCGCATATGTCGATCATCTCCTGAACTTCGCCTTCGCCTTCCGCTCTAATTTTTCCCATCTCCCACGAAACCAGCGCACCCAGGTCTGCTTTGTGTTTACGCAGGGCGTTGCCGAGTTGACGGATTGTTTCGCCGCGAATCGGTGCGGGCACGGTTCGCCATTTCAAAAAAGCTTCATGAGCACGGTTGGCGATGCGGTCGTACTGATCGGAATTGATTTGTGTGACCGAGGCGATGGTCTTGCCATCGACGGGTGAAACGGATTCGATCGTCTCTGCACTGCCCATCCAGTCGCCACAAAAACCGCCGGGCGTGACTGACTCTATACCGAATTTTTGGAGAATGTTCTGCATGTTTTCCTCTAGGTTGATTAGATAGTTACGAGTTCAATATAAGGGTGTGAGAATAGCAGAAACGGGTGAATCGTCAATATGAAACGGTTGTGGTGAGCGAGGGCGAAGATGCAGGTGATCGGTTATCGAAATCGGGTGCCGCATTCCGAACATCGGCCACTACGATTCCCTCTGAGGTTGTATCCGCACTCCAAACACAACCCTTTACTTCTTCGCCATTGTTGTCGAATCGGGCCTCGGACAATGGGTAGAAATCCCAGAAGCGTCAGCGCGAGGGTGGAAAGCCAGAACGGAAACACGAGCCAGGTGACGCGATACGCACCTTCCATACCTGAACGGATTAATAACTGTTGCGGCATAGGATTGTAAGTCAGGTCGGTATGAAAAGATGCTTTGGAAGCGGTTTTCGTATGTAGATTAAGTAATCGCAATCCACAGACGCCGTCTCTTAAATAAATTCGCAGAGATTTATATAATGTGATGTCGAAACGATGTTGAGCGGGGCGGTTGTGGCTTGAATGCCACAGAGAGGCACTTAAAGGCAGGATCACCAGAGATATTACCGCTATGATTTTTGTCAGCATCGTTTTTTATTATTCTAAAAGACAACCGGTGTATGAATCCCACAGCGTCCGAAATCGCAGCCCGCAATATTATACCTGATGAACCCCGCACCATGCAAGAATCCACGATTAAGAGCCGTATATTTGGAAGGGCAAGGACGCACACGCTACACGAACACGCCGCAATCTGTATTTATTCCGAATCAACGGGGAAGGGTGGAGAGTTCAGCTGCATCAGCCTCGATCCAACCCGTCTTTCCGTCCGGCAGCTCGATGCTCCACCATTCTCCGCGTTTTTCGCGCAGCACGAATTCAACACCGGGCTGTAGGGGTTGTTCAAACTGGCGCTGATAACCCGAGCTGGGTCCTTTTTGAACCACCACATCCATCGTAACCACAACGCCCTTTGGCGCGTTGCGCTGTGACCAATGGGTGGACACGACCGAACAGGCTATGATGAGGGTCAACGCGACGAATGCGCAAGCCGCGATCGTGATCGATCGTCTCGGAACAAAATGTCTGAGCGTGAGCATGAACCATAGGCCAAAATAACACACAATCATGAAACGCAGACGTAATGTGAATGAGGTGTCGTAGTGCCAGAAAAAGAGACTCCGCACAAACGTATCACTTTGCGAAGGTTGGATCGAGAGTAAACGTCGAGATCGTGCGACGGACAGATTATCCGCCAACATCGGGTCACGCGGTATGAATTCCCGGGCGCGAAGGTAATGGACGATGGCGTTGCCCACATCGCCGGCTTGTAAGTAACAGTTGCCCAGATTGAATTCGATATACCCGTTATGTGCGCCCGCTGCGATCAGGCTGCTGTACCGCTGAGCGGCGGATAAAAAGAGGCGTCGAGCACGATCGGGATGGGTCGCCTGAATCCGCTGTCCTTCTTCAAAGTCGCCCAATGCACTGTTCAACGCTGGGATTAAATCCTCGGCGTGGGTCACATCCACGAGTTGCGCATCAACAGGGGATGATCCCGTCAGCATCACCGTGATGTTGATCAGTAGCAGGGTATATCGAATGTGTCGTATGAGGGTCATGCGGGATTTTTTTCGAGTATCGATATCCAGTTTCTAATTTTTTCAGCGGCCTGTTGCGGTGAGAGCGTGTCGAACGCGCCCGGCGCATAACGTACCGCGTCACAGGTTTCCAAAAATGTAACAATTTGTGATGCGAGAGTCATGTCGTAATTGTGCTCGATCATTTGTCGTTGTGCATCCTCCGGTGTTAATTGACCGGGTGGCAAATTAAATCGATCGGTCATGTACCCGCTGAGTGCGTCGGATAAGCCATGCCATTGCTGGATCGGAGTCGATTCTCTTAGTGCGTGATCGATTTGTACTAATGCGCGTTTGCGTGCGCGTCGTCGCCTTGCAAAACCGACATCCTGTTTCAGGCGAGTGCGATGTCTGGTCGTAACCGAGATCAGCAGGTAACCAAACGGTGGCAGCATCAGCGAAGCCAATCCCCAAAGGCTGGTCAATGAGAAAGTCTCATTGGCAAGAACCATGTGGGGGTCGATGTAGTTGGGCGAAATCCCACCCGAAACGACCGTTAACGAGTTATCGTTGTTCGCGTTGGGTTCTTCGGAGCCAAACGTGATGGTGGAAGAGCCGGGTGTGGGTGGATTGACTTTGATTTTAATAGGCAGACTGGTGAGCATGACATATTGTTCGTTGTGTGGGTTGAAATAAGACCAGGAAATCGGCGGTATTGTTTGATCGCCAGCCACACGGGGAAAAATGGCTCGTCGAAAAATTTTCGCTGAGTTTTCGAAATCACCGATTAGTTCATCTTTGACGAAATCGAATCGACTTAACAGCTCTGGATGTTTGGATAGATCAGGCCCAGCCAGACCGTCCAGTGGTGACCCTTGGATGGTGATCGAGAGTGTCACCGGTTGACCCTGTTCGACGGTTTCGGGTTTGACCTGAGTGGTCATCTTGTATCGGCCAATGGCACCGGTAAAGTCGTCGGGTTGGTTCTCCAGAGGGGCACCGAGAACATCCACCATGATGGCATCTGCCCGCGCCGTTTCCTTGCGCGATCGGGCTATTTCGTGTCCGCCAAAAAAGCCGCGTCGCAGTGAGGTCGGATAATTGGCTTTGATAAATACTGGGCCGATAGCTAATGAGCCGATTTCTTCCGCACGTATGGTTTTGGTCACACGGTACAGCTGGTACGCATGTCGCTTTCCGCGACTGTCCGGTAGCATGATCGTGCTGGTGCGAGCCTTTGCGTTGGCGAACATCGAAAATTGCGATCCGCGATCGATCACCTCACGTAATAAATTGAGTTCGTAAATGCGGTTATTAATGTTGACTTTTCGAATGCCAATAATCAGGGACGCGGTGACTTCCTGTGTGACATAGACCGAACGAGGTTGTACATCGACTTCAACATAAATATATCGATCGCCCTTGGCGGAGGTGTTTTTTTCTGGATGGTTCACCGTCACGATGACCGCATTGGATTGATGGGAGGCTCCGTCCGCCT